>DASZLW010000151.1:0-4663 GCA_035552175.1 Gaiellaceae bacterium
CCGACGGCCCGTGTACTAGGCTCCCGCGATGAATGCTGCGAAGGCCGATCGGGCCGAGGTGAGCGTGCGCGTCGAGCTCGCCGAAATCGGGTCGGCGGCCGTAGCGACGGGTCTCACGGTGTTGGATTACCTCCTCGGGGAGCTTGCCGGGCAGGCGCGGATGAAGCTCTCGGTCGAGGTCGCCCCGGGCGCCGTCGACGCCGAGGTCGCCGCCGCCGGACGCGGCCTCGGCGAAGGGCTCTTCACGCTGTTGAGGGCCCCCGGGACCACCGGGAGCGGCTTCGCGTGGCTTCCCGCCGACGAGGCGCTCGCCGGTGCCGTGCTCGAGATCGCCGAGCGTCCGCTGCTCGCCTCCAACGTCGACTTCTCGGGTCAGGGCGTCGGCGGTGTCGGCAGCGACGTCGTCAAGGGGTTCCTGGGGCAACTCGCCGAGGGAGCCGGTATCAACGTCCACATCCGCGTCCTCGAGGGCAAGGATCCACAGAACGTGCTGCGCGCGATCTTCAAGGCGCTCGGAGCAGCACTCGGCCAGGCGTGCCGCACGCCGGAAAGAGGCAATCCATGAGCAAAGAGGTCGTTCGCACCGAATCGGCGCCCGCGCCGTTCCAGGGCGCTCCGTACAACCAGGCGATCGTCGCCAACGGCTTCGTGTTCGTCGCCGGTCAGCTCGGGCTCGAGCCCGGCTCGAAGGAGGTCGTCGACGGCGGGATCGGACCGCAGACCGAGCGCGCGTTCGTGAACCTCCGCGCGATCCTCGAGGCGGCAGGCTCGTCGCTCGGCGACGTCGTGAAGACGACCGTCTTCCTCAGGAACCTCGACGACTTCGCCGGAATGAACGAGATCTATGCGGCCCACATCGGCTCGGCGCCGCCCGCACGGTCGACGGTCGAGGTCGGCCGGCTGCCTGCCGGGGCGCTCGTCGAGATCGAAGCGATCGCTCTGGCCTGACACTCCTGCTGGAATGACGCCGTGAAGGCGATCGAGGATTACGTGCGCTCGCTCGGCCTCGACGCCTACCTCGTCGGTGGCGCGGTGCGCGACGAGCTGCTCGGGCGCGAGTCGAAGGACGCCGACTTCCTCGTTCCCGGTGTCGACGGCGAAGCGTTGCGCGACGCCCTGGGCGGGCACGGACGGGTCGAGGATCTCGTCGTCGCCGGACGTGACGTGGGCATGCGCCTGTATCCGCGCGATCGCGAGCTCCGCGCGCTCGCGCCGAAGGGAATCGAGTTCGCACCGCCGCGCCGCGAGGAGTCGACGGGACCCGGGCGTCACGACTTCGCGATCGTCGTCGATCCCACCGCGAGCGTCACCGATGACCTCGGCCGCCGCGACTTCACGGTCAACGCGATGGCCCGCCGGCTCGACAGTGGCGAGCTCGTCGACCCGTTCGGCGGGCGCACCGATCTCGCAGCGGGCGTCCTCCGCACCGTCTCCCCTCGCAGCTTCGCAGAGGATCCTCTCCGGCTCGTGCGCGGCCTGAGGTTCGTCTCGCAGCTCGGACTCGATCCCGACGAGTCCACCCTCGTGCAGATGCACGAGGAAGCCGCCGCCGTCGCCCTCGTCTCCGCCGAGCGGATCGGAGGCGGGCTCGCGGCCGACGGGATGGGGGAGCTGTCGAAGCTGCTGCTCGGAACCGAGCCTCGGAAGGCGCTTCGGCTGGCACGCGACACCGGTGTGCTCGTTGCGATCCTGCCGGAGTACGCACCCGCGATCGGCTTCGCCTCGCAGTCGTCCGACCACGACATGACGCTCGACGAGCACATCTTCGCGGTCGTGCAGGCCGCCGCGGATGCGGGTGCGTCGCTGCGGGTGAGGCTTGCGACACTCTTTCACGACCTCGGGAAACCGGGCCTCGGGCCTGGACAGGATCACGCCGCCGCGGCTGCGGAGCTCGTGGCGCCGCTTCTACGGCGGCTGCGATACCCGAACGAGCTCCGCGCGCACGTCGTGCGGATCGTCCGGTTCCATCCGTTCCTCCTCGGCGCCGGCGACGGGCTCGAGGCCAGGCGACTGCTCGCGAAGCACGGGGACGAGCTGACGTTCGACCTGCTGGTGCACTGGGACGCCGATCTCCGCGGTCGCGACCAGACGCCGAAGGTGCTCGAGAAGCTCGACCGCGTTGCCGCGTTTCGCGCGGTCGTCCGCCAGGAGCTCGTGAGCCCGTACCGGCTCGCCGACCTCGCGATCGACGGCAACGACCTCATCGGGCTCGGGTACGTTCCCGGCCCGGCGATCGGTCGCGTCCTGTCCGATCTGCTCGCGGAGGTCGTCGACGATCCGAGCCGCAACAGCCGCGACGGGCTTCTCGTCCGCGCCGGAAAGCTCCTCGACACATGATCCGGTGGGAGGCACCAGGGCCGTACGTCGTCGGTTTCACGACCCGCGAAGGCGGGGTCAGCGAAGGGCCGTTCGCGTCGCTCAACCTCGGGAGCCGGCACGACGATCCGGACCACGTGGTCGAGAACAGGCGGATCGCCTGCGAGGATCTCGGTGTCGACCCGGCCCGCCTCGCGGTGAACCGTCAGCGACACACGACGAGGGTCGTGCGGGCATCCGTCGACGAGAGAGCTCCCGCCGACGGCTTCTGGTCGGACGAGCCCGGCATGCCCATGCTCGCCATGAGCGCGGACTGCGTCCCGATCGCGATCGCCTCGACGGCCGGGAGCCCTGCGCTCGCGGTCGTCCACGCGGGCTGGCGGGGGCTCGCCGACGGTGTCGTCGCAGCCGCCGTCCGTGCGATGGGCGCGACGGAGACCGCCGCGGTCGTCGGCCCGGCGATCGGGCCGTGCTGCTACGAGGTCGGCCCCGAGGTCTCCGGCAGGTTCGATGCCGACCTCACGTCGGCCGGGATGCTCGACCTGTGGACGACGGCCGAGCGCACGCTTCGCGCCGCGGGCGTCGCCTCGGTCGAGCGGCTCGATCTCTGCACGCGGTGCGACCCGACGCGCTTCTTCTCGTACCGCCGCTCCGGCCCGCCGCACGGGGCCCAGGGGGTGATCGGTGCTCTCGTCGGCTGAGATCCGCGCCCGGTACGAGGCGCTGCGCGCCGAGGTGGGGCCGGGGGTGACCGTCGTCGCGGCGACGAAGTACGTGGCTCTCGCAGACATGGCGCTGCTCGTCGAGGCGGGTATCGAGGTGGTGGGTGAGAATCGCGCGCAGGATCTCGAAGCCAAGCACGCGACCTACGGCGATGCCTTCCGCTGGCACTTCATCGGCCGGCTCCAGTCGAACAAGGTGAAGGTGCTGAACCGCACCTGCGAGCTCGTCCACTCTCTCGACTCCCACTCGGCGGCGTCACGGCTCGAGATCCCGGCGCTCGTGCAGGTGAATCTCGCGGGGGAGGGATCGAAGGGAGGCGTCGAGCCGGGTGAGCTCGGCGACTACCTGCGCTACGACGTCTCGGGGCTCTCGACGATGCCCCCGGCCGCGCCCGACCCCGAGAGCTCGCGGGCCTGGTTCCGCCGCCTTCGCGAGCTCGCGGCCGATCATGGGGTGGAGGGGCTTTCGATGGGTACGACGCAGGACTACAAGGTGGCTGTCGAAGAGGGAGCGACGATGATCCGCGTCGGCAGCGCCCTCTTCTTGTGACCCGTTCTTGCAACACTGCAGTCAGGCGGTGCTGCTTCCTGTATGCCCGCGGTTTACGATCCGGGAGATGAGCTTGGGAGATCTGTGGAGCAGGACCCTCGTGTACTTCGGAATCGCCGAGGAAGACGAGGAGTACTACGACGACGACGAGGCATTCACGGCGGAGGAGTCGCTCGAGCAGACCTACCGCGAACGGCCGAACGTGCGCCGGTTGACACCGCGCCGCCGCTCGACGAGCCAGGGTTTCGACGACTGGACGGAATCCGAGGAATCGCGCAGCTCGCGTACCGCGGCGCCGGCGCCGCCCCCGCCTGCTCCGTCGCGCGCGGCGCGCGGCTCACGCCACATGGAGGCGGTTCCGAACCCGAACTCGGTGCGCGTCCATCTCGTGCTGCCGCGAAGCTTCAACGACGCGCAGCAGATCGCGGACAAGTTCAAGCACGCGATCCCGGTGATCCTGAATCTCCAGAACGCCGACGGCGAGCTCTCGAAGCGCCTGATCGACTTCGCGAGCGGTCTCACCTACGCCCTCGACGGGGGCATGCAGCGCGTCGCCGACAAGGTCTTCCTGTTGACGCCGAGGAACGTCGAGGTAAGCGCCGAGCAACGCGCCCAGCTCCTCGAGCGCGGCGGGTTCTACAACCAGGCGTAGACGCCTTCGGGATTCCTGCGGTCGATCGAGCGCGCCGTGATCACGGGTCGCGGGCGGGCTCGTTGCAGTTCCGGCGCACTTCCGGCACAGACATGTGACAGGTTCGGGGTTAGCCTTCCAGAAGGGGCTCTTGCTCCCCCATTCCGGGGGCGCGTGCGGGGCATGGCCGGCGCGCGGTCCGGCGTCGCGCGATTGTATTCACGGTTGGTCGGGCTTCGGCGTCGCGAGAGGTCGTGGGGAAGGAGGGCGGATCCGTGCAGAGCCCGAGCCTCGGCGCCGGTCGGATGCTTCTTGGCGCCCGATGCCCGGTGTCGCTACCGCCTGCCGATCGATCCGAGGGCGTATCCGCCCTCGAGCATCGCAGGGGCACGTGCCGTCAAACGCTCCCAGCTCGGTACGTCCCAGCCCAGCGAGTCTGCAAGA
>DASZLW010000152.1:0-2580 GCA_035552175.1 Gaiellaceae bacterium
CGAGACTCCACCGATATGAGCGGCGCAGACGTGACCGATCCGGGCGAGGTCGATCCGACCGACACGGAGCTCTCCGCCCTCGACCAGGACGAGTTGATCGGCGCGGTCGCGATCGTCGGCTACCCGAACGTCGGCAAGTCCACGTTGATCAACCGGCTCACCTCGACCAGGGCGGCCGTGGTGCACGAGACGAGCGGCACGACCCGCGACCGGAAGGAGCTCGTCTGTGAATGGGCGGGCAAGCGCTTCCTGCTGATCGACACGGGCGGCGTCGACATCGCCTCCGAAGACTCCGTCTCCCGCTCGATCGTCGATCAGGCGCGCGCCGCGATCGCCGAGGCCGACCTCGTCCTCCTCGTCGTCGATGCCCGCGCCGGCGTGATGCCGGGCGACGAGGAGCTCGCGGAGATCCTGCGACTCTCGCACAAGCCGGTGCTGGTCCTCGCGAACAAGATCGACGACCCTTCGCAGGCGAACCTCGCCCTCGAGTTCCACCGCCTCGGCCTCGGTGATCCCTTCCCGCTCTCCGGGATGCACGGCACCAACACGGGCGACCTCCTCGACGAGGTCGTCGCGAGGCTCGAGGACATCGGCGAGACCCGGCCGGATCCCGGGAGCGACGCGATCCGCGTCGCGATCCTCGGCCGCCCGAACGTCGGCAAGTCGTCGCTCTTCAACGCGCTGATCGGCGGTGAACGCACGATCGTCTCCGAGATTCCGGGGACGACGCGCGACTCGATCGACACGTTGCTCGAGCGCGACGGCCGCGTCTTCCAGCTCGTGGACACGGCCGGGCTGAGACGGAAGCGGAAGCAACGGCAGGGGATCGAGTACTACTCGGAGCTCCGCGCGCTCGAGGCGGCCGAGCGCGCCGACGTCGCGCTCGTCCTCGTCGACTCGGGGGAGGGGATCACCGAGGGCGACCTCCAGGCGGCCGACGTCGCCAGGAAGGCGCAGTGCTCGACGCTGATCGTCCTCTCGAAGTGGGATCTGTCGACGATCACGATCGAGGACGTCCGCCCACAGCTGCTCCGCCGTCTGCGCCAGCGGCCGCCGTTCATCACGACTTCGTCGAAGACAGGACGGGGCATCGTGCGCGTCCTCGACAAGGTCGCCGAGCTGTACGACACGCACGCCGGCCGGATCACGACCGGGGAGCTGAACCGATTCCTCGGAGAGCTCAAGGAGGCCCGTCAGCCGCCGTCGCGCGGCCGGAAGCGGCTCAACCTCCTCTACGGCGCGCAGGTCTCGAGCCGCCCCCCGCGGTTCCGTTTCACCGTCAACGACACGAGCCTCGTCACCCGCGACTACGGCTACTGGGTCGAGAACGAGCTCCGCGAGCGGTTCGGGATGGAGGGTGTCCCCGTCACGATCGACTTCCGCCCGCGTCCGTGAAGTCGGCGGTCGTGGTCGGAGCCGGCTCGTGGGGCACCGGTTTCTCGCGGTTTCTCGCCGACCGCGGCTTCGACGTCACGCTCGCAGCGCATCGTGCCGAGGACGCCGTCGCGATCCGCGAGACGGGGTGGAACCCCAGGTTCCTGACGCAGGTCGACCTCTCGGACGTCGAGGCGACGACGATCGCCGAGGCGCCTGTCGAGGAGGCGGACGTCGTGGTCGTCGCGCTCCCGAGCCGCGCGTTCCGGGAGGTCGTGCAGGCGCTGCCGGGCACGGCTCCGCTGCTCAGCCTCACGAAAGGGCTCGACCCCGAGAGCGGCGACCGCCTCTCGACGCTCGTCCACGGCCGGTCGGTGGCGGTCCTCTCCGGCCCCAATCACGCGGAGGAGGTCGCGGCCGGGCTGCCGGGGGCGACGGTGATCGCAAGCGAGGACGACGACTTCGCCCATCGCCTCCAGGACGCGCTGAACTCGACGGTCTTCAGGGTCTACCTCAACGACGACGTGATCGGCGTCGAGCTCTGCGCCGCGGCGAAGAACGTGATCGCCCTCGCGGCGGGCGCATGCGACGGTCTCGGCGCGGGCGACAACGCGAAGGCGGCGCTGATCACCCGCGGCCTCGCCGAGATCGCGCGACTCGGTGTCGCCGCGGACGCCGATTCGGAGACCTTCTACGGCCTCGCCGGCATGGGAGATCTCGTCGCGACGTGCTGGCACCCGACCGGACGCAACCGCCGCGCCGGCGAGCTGATCGCGCGGGGGCGCTCACCCGAGCAGGCCGCGGCCGAGATCGGGCAGGTCGTCGAGGGATTGACGACGGCGCCCGTCGTCCGTGACCTCTCGCGCCGACTCGGCGTCGAGCTGCCGATCACCGAGACGGTCTGCTCGGTGCTCGAGGGCAGCTCGCTGCGCGAGCTCGCCGCCGGCTTGATGGGTCGCCGGCCGACGGATGAGTAGGGACGGCGTCGGCCCGTGCCGCTAGGGTTCCGGGATCGCTGCTCGCTCGTTCTCCTTCACCTCCGAGTCGGTCACGGAGGGCCATCCGGACCAGGTCGCAGACCAGGTCTCGGACTCGGTTCTCGACGCCGTGCTCACCGACGACCCGCAGGGGCGCGTCGCCTGCGAGACCCTCGTCACCACCGGGCTCGTCGTCGTGGCGGGCGAGATCACGACGAACACCTACGTC
>DASZLW010000153.1:0-6134 GCA_035552175.1 Gaiellaceae bacterium
CTTCCGCACGAGCCCATCGTCGCCGTCATCCGCAATGCGGAGCTCGGCGAGATCACCGTCCTCTCGGGAACGACCGAGAGCACCTACACCGACAGGCAGCTCGTCCAGCGGCTCCTGAAGGCGGCGGGGCGCAACCACCGGAACCAGTCGCACGGAACGCAGGAGGTGGCGTAGATGTCGTCCCATCGCGAGGCACCCGAGATCAGCAAGGATCCGGTCGCCGACAACGCAGACGTCTACGCGTTCGTCAGCCCGGACGCCCCGGACACGGTCACGATCATCAGCAACTTCGTGCCGCTCCAGAACCCGGCCGGGGGGCCGAACTTCTTCGAGTTCGGCGACGACGTCCTCTACTCGATCTACGTCGACAACGACGGGGACGCCATGCCGGACATCGAGTACCAGTTCCAGTTCACCTCGACGATCGAGAATCCGAACACGTTCCTCTACAACACGGGGCCGGTCACCTCGCTCGACAGCCCGAACTGGAACCGGCGCCAGTCGTACTCCGTCACCCGCATCGACGGAGGGTCGAAGGGCCCCCATCACGGGTCGCCGCCCGGGCCTCCGGCGCAGGGCGGTCCTGCGTTCACGTCCGGGCCGACACGGGGCTCGGTGATCGGCACGAACCTCAGCTGCCCGCCGTGCAACATCGGCCCACGCTCGACCCCGGACTACGAGGCCAACCTCGGCTCGGCCGCCGTTCACTCGCTCGCGTCGGGCGAACGAGTCTTCTGCGGGCAGCGGAACGACCCGTTCTACGTCGACCTGGGCTCGATCTTCGACCTCGGCGACCTGCGGCCGTTCCAGTTCGCGCATCTCGTCAAGCCCGCCGGCGCCGACATGGCCGCGCCCGGCGTGGACGGGACGAAGGCCCTGAACATCCACACGATCGCGATCCAGGTCCCGATCGCGATGCTGACGAACGACGGCTCGAAGCCGGCGAGCGTCACGAGCCCGGCCTCCGTGCTCGGCGTGTGGAGCGGCGCAGCCCGCCGCAAGGTGCAGATGTTCGACGACCACACGAACCGCAAGGCCTCCTCGGGCCCGTGGGTGCAGGTGTCGCGGCTCGGCAACCCGCTCTTCAACGAGGTGATCGTCCCGCTCGGCAAGAAGGACGAGTGGAACAGCGAGAACCCCGCCGACGACGCCGAGTACCTGCCGAACGTCCAGCATCCCGAGCTCGGCGGGCTCATCCCGGCGCTGTACCCGGGCGTGTTCCCGAACCTCGGGGCATTGACGGCCGCCCGTGCCGACCTCGTCGCGATCCTCCTCACGGGGATCCCGAGCGGGATCGTCGCCGGCTTCCAGAACTACACCGGATCGAGGTACGCGGACATGCTCCGCCTGAACGTGGCAATCCCGCCGACGGCGGCTCCGAGCCCGTACGGGATCCTCGGCGGCGATCTGGCCGGTTTCCCGAACGGCAGGCGCGTTGCCGACGACGTGGTCGCGATCGAGTTGCGCGCGATTGCCGGTGCGACCTACCCGCTCGTCGACTCCACGCACACGTTCGTGCCGGATGCCCACGCGGGCGACCTGACGGACGGAACGGGCCCTGGCCCGAACCGCTACCTGACGGTCTTCCCCTACGTCGGCACTCCCTACGACGGCTTCGACACGCCCGCAGTCTGACCTCGCTGCACCGACCATCCCGTGCCGGCGGCGGCTGCCCGCCGCCGGCACGAGATCCCGAAGGAGACGCCATGGAGACCCGGACTCACCTGCATCCGCACTCGCACTCGCACGACCAGGACCACAGCCACGCCGATGACCACGTGCACCACTCGGCCTCCGTGGTGCGCTCCCAGCCGGTCGTGCTCGATCTCGGAGACGGCGTCGGGGCGTTGATCGTGCACGTAGGCCCAGAGCTTCTCGGAGTCGAGGTCGAGATCAGCCCGGCCGGAGAGGACGGGAACCGCCAGCACAAGGAGGTGCTGCAACGGGCGATGGGGCGGGAGACCGGGAACGTCCTCGTCTACGACAACCTTCCGGAGGGCGAGTACACCCTCTGGATCGACGACGTCGCGAGAGCCCGCGGCGTTCGCGTGCCCGACGGCTCGGTTGCGGAGATCGACTGGCGGGATCGCGAGGGGTCTTAGATGAGTAGGTCCACGATCTCGCGTGCCCGCTCAGACGATCTCGTGGAACTACTCATCTAGTCCTCACGCAGCCAGGCGAGCCGCTGATGGAGGTCCTCCTGCTCGTTCCGCGTGAGCGTCCAGCCCGGCAACACCGCCCAGACCTCGGCGGGCGGCCCGGGGCGCGACCAGGTGCGGACGCGGTGCTCGTCGGCTGCTGCCGTCGCGCGGATCGCCTTGCGCCAGGCCGCGTGCTGGGCGGTCGCGAGTCGCCTCATCACGGACCCCCGGCGCAGGAGCTGGCGGTAGTCCGCCGCGACGTCCGCTTCGTCGAAACGCTCGTACACGGTTCGAGAGACTATGCCGGGTGAGCGAGGAGCCCTTCGACGGCAGCGGCGAGCCCGGCGGGGTCGCGCCCGACCTCCAGTGTGTAGCTCGGCACCGCCTCGGCGAGCGCGGTCATCGTCGCGAAGACCGGCTCGAAGCGCTCGCCGTCGATCGAGAGCGCATTGCGGAAGAGACCTGCTGCCCCGTGTGACCGGGGAATCTGCCGCGTGGTGCTCCGCCGGGTCTCGGCGAGGCGCGGGAACGCGATCGCCGCCACCGTCGCGGAGGCGGTGACGAGGGCGGATGGACGACCACCGAGGCGAAGCGCGCGCTCGCTGCGCGACGGGTCGTCGACCAGGTCGCTCTCGGCCTCGAACGCGGGGAATCGCGCGAGCTGGTCGACGTCCACCTTCGCAGTCGCATGGACGCAACTCCCGCGCGGCGCTCCGCTCTCGCCGGCGCCGAGGTCGATCGCGATCGTGTCGTCGCCCAGACATGCGAAGCCCACGGCCAGGCACGCAAACGTCGTCGTCGACTTCCCGACGCCGCTCGGGCCGACGAGGAGGGCTCCCCGCCCGTCCCGGGCGACCATCGACCCGTGCACCGTCTCTGCTCCGGAGGCGGCGAGGGCAGCGACGAAGATCCGCTGCCAGGGCCGCAGCCTGTGCCACGCCTGGACGCGCGCGGACGACACCCATCCGGTGGCGCGCGCGTCGCCGGTGTCGAAGAGCATGTCGAACTCCGAGCCGACATGGCGAAGCTCCCGGGCGCCGGGCGAGAACGCGAGCAGCTCGCCGTGCTCGGCGAGTGCGGACTCCTCGGGCGCCGTGCGCGCCGGCCGCAGCCGTGCCTCGTCGACATCCCAGACATCGAGGGAGATGTCCGGCAGGCCGTCGTCTCCCCGAAGGAGCGACCGGTCGAGGTCGCCCCAGTGGGCGCGTCCGACGCAGCGCACCGCGAGCCTCCGCCCGCCGACGGCGAAGGTGCCGCTCCTGACCGGAGCGCCACCCGAGAGGGTGGTCTCGAAGAGGCCCTGAAGCTGCGAGGTCTCCGCGCTCTGCACGCGCGGCAGGATATGCACGTCGGACGCATCGACTAACGTCGCACCGTCACCGCTGCCGATCCATCGCTGCCCTCTCCCATGCTGCCGCTCGTCACCTGCATCGTCCCCGTCTGGAACGGCGGGCCGTATCTCGCCGCGGCGATCGACTCGATCCTCGCCCAGGATCACCATCCGCTCGAGGTGATCGTGGTCGACGACGGCTCGACCGACGGGAGCCCGGCGGTCGCGCGGTCCTACGGCGACCGCATCCGGCTGATCGAGCAGTCGAACGGAGGTGCCCCCGCGGCACGCAATGCCGGGATCGACGAGGCCCGGGGCGAGTTCGTCACCTTCCTCGACTCCGACGACCTCTACCGCCCCGCGAAGATCTCGGCCCAGCTCCGGTTCCTGACCGAGCACCCCGAGGTCGATCTGTGCGTCTGCACCGCGAGGAACTTCTGGGAGCCCGGGCTCGAGGACGAGCAGGCCCGGTACGAGGCGGCCGGCCGGGTGCTCATCACCCACCACTTCGCGACGCTCATGACGCGGCGGTCGACCTTCGAGCGCGTCGGGCGGCTCGACGAGAGCCGGCCGTCCGGGGATTACATCGAGTGGTTCCACCGCGCGACCGACCTCGGCCTCGCCGTCTCGGTGATGCCCGACGTCCTGATCGACCGGCGCATGCACGTGGCCAGCCACTCCCGGGTCGTGAACAGCGGGTTCGACGTCGTCTTCGAGCTCGCCCGCGCCCGCATCGAGCTGCGGCGAGGATGATCACGGAACAGTTGGGATACTGAGCTCCCCCCGTGCTGCACGCCGAATCTCCGCATCCGCACGCGCGTGCCGCGAAGCTCGCGCTCTCTTTCCGCGCCGACCGCGCGGCGACCGAGCTCTTCGGCCGGCTCGGCACGGAGGGGATCGAGGCGATCCTCCTACGCGGGCCGGCGATCGCGGCGCGGCTCTACGACGACGGCGAACGGGCGTATGCCGACTCGGACGTCCTCGTCCATTCGGCGGCGAAGCGGGCCCTCGAGGACGTCCTCCGCGACCTCGGGTACGCGACGTACATCCCGCTCGGGGAGCACTGGCGACGCGCGGCCGACGGCGCGGAGATCGACCTCCATGTCGAGATCTTCGGTGCGAGAGCGCCGAACGCCGAGCTCTGGGCGCGGATGGCGGCACACGGGGACACGATCGAGCTCGCCGGCTCGAGCATCCCGGCGCTCGACCCCGCCGGAACCGCGGCGATCGTCGCCCTCCATGCGGCTCACCACGGGGCCGCCGTCCCGCACACGCTCGAGGACCTCCAGCGGGCGCTCGCGCGTTTCGCGCTTCCCGTCTGGCAGCACGCGGCCACGCTTGCGGGCGACATCGACGCGCTCGTCGCGTTCCGGCAGGGGCTCTCGATGCTCGCCGCCGGAGCCGAACGACTGGACGAGCTCGGCCTCCACCACGCCGTGTCGATCCGGTCGAGCCTGCGGCGCCGGGGAATCGAGCTGCCGTACTACCTCACGGAAGCGCTCACGCCGCGGGAACGCGCCGCGATCCTGCGCCACCGCCTCACGCCGAGCCGCATGGAAATGGCAGCGACGATCGACACCCGCGCGGCGGGGAGCACGCTCCACCTTCTCGCGGTGCACGCACGCCGCGCCGCCCGGCTGGCGCGCCGGGCACTCCGGCTCACCACCGCCGGCTGGCGGGCCTACCGCGACACCGCCGCATTCCGCCGGAACGCCGACGGGTAGGCGGTGCGGGTCCTCTTCTTCGTCGAGCGCTTCTGGCCCTTCATCGGCGGGATCGAGGTGATCAGCGCCAAGGTCGTCCCCGAGCTCGCCCGGCGCGGGATCGAGATCGAGGTGCTCACGACCCAGGACGAAGGGTCGCTGCCGGAGCTCGACGTGTACGAGGGCATCACCGTGCACCGGCTGCCGATGGACGGCGCGATCCGGAACAACGACATCGACGCGATCGCCGACATCCGGATCCGGATGGCCGAGCTCAAGCAGCGATTCCGGCCCGACCTCCTCCACATGGTGTTCATGGGCCCGGGTGTCTACTTCGGCTTCACGACCGCGCACGTGAGCCCGTGCCCGATCGTGCTGAGCTTCCACGGCAGCTGGCTCCGGCCAGAGCTGCTCCGGAACACGGTGCTGCGGCGCGCGATCGACGTTTCCTCCTGGTATGTCGCCTGCTCGGAGGCGGCACTTTCCGACCTGCGGAGCGTCAGCGAGCGGATCGGGCCGAGATCGAGCACGATCCTGAACGGGCTCGACGCGGCGATCGCCGATCCGAGCCCGCTCGACTTCGACGACCCGGTGCTCTTCTGCTCGGCCCGGGTCGAGCCGGAGAAGGGGATGGATCTGGCGATCGATGCCGTGGGGCTGCTCCGCGACGAGTTCCCGCGCCTGCGGCTGCGGATCGCAGGCGACGGCACCGAGGTCTCCGCGCTCCGGGAGCGGGCGGAACGAGCCGGGCTCGGGGGAGTCGTCGAGTTTCTCGGCTGGCAGCATCCGGACCGGATCCCCGGGTTGATCGACGAAGCCACCGCCGTCCTCGTGCCGTCCCGGCGCGAGGGCTTCGGCCTGATCGCGCTCGAAGGGATGCTCGGGCGGAGGCCCGTCGTCGCGACACGGGTGGACGGGCTCCCGGAGGTGCTCGGCGACGACGGGGGCATCCTCGTCGCC
>DASZLW010000154.1:0-2914 GCA_035552175.1 Gaiellaceae bacterium
CTTCCTCTTCCAGCCGGGCGCTGGAGTCGATCCGTCGTCGCCTGCGGTCGAGGCAGCCCAAGCGAAGTGCCGGAAGCTCACGCCCGGCGGCGGGCCTCCGGGACCCGGATCGACCACGCACCCCTCCGCACAGTGGCTCGCACACATGATCAAGGTCGCGGAGTGCATGCGGAGGCACGGCGTCGCCGACTTCCCCGACCCGAGGACATCGGTTCCGTCGAACCCGTTCCCATCCGGCTCGACCGGCGTGATCTCCGATATCGACGGCGTGATCCTCGTGTTCCCGGACACGATCGACACGCGGTCGCCGATGTTCACGCGGGCGGCAGCCGCTTGCCGGTTCCCGCTGCACAATCACTGATCGATCACACGAGCGCGAGCCGGGCGAGCTCGAGGGCGCCGAGCACGCCTGCGCGGTCGCCGAGCGCGGGCGGGACGAGCTCCGGCAGGTCGACGTAGCGCGCGGCGAGCCCCTGCAGGCGGCTCCCGACGAGGTCGAGCAGGCCGGGCTCGTTCATCACGCCGCCGCCGACGATGACCCGCTGCGGCGAGAGCACCGAGACGACGTTGATCACACCGAGGGCGAGGTACTCGGCCTCGAGCTCCAGCGACGGCTCCGGCCGCGCCTGCATCGCCGGACCGGACGCGAGCCCCTCGAGACAGTCGCCGTGGTACGGGCAGATGCCGGGGAAGGGGTCGCGCTCCCAATCGTGCGGAACGCGCATGTGCCCGAACTCGGGATGAACGAGCCCGTGCAGCAGGCGGCCGCCGACCATGCCCCCACCGCCGATGCCGGTGCCGACGGTGATGTAGACGAACGTGTCCAGTCCCGCGGCGGCTCCCCACCGGTGCTCGCCGAGCGCGGCGGCGTTCACGTCGGTGTCGAAACCGACGGGCACGCCGAGCGCCGAGGCGAACGTCGACACGACGTCGGTGTTGCGCCATCCCGGCTTCGGCGTCGTCGTGATCCTCCCGCGCCCCAGGTCGACCGGCCCGAACGAGCCGATGCCGACGGCATCGAGGTCGCCGCCGCTGCGGAGGAACTCCGTCGCGCGCGCGATCGTCTCCGCCGGCGCGCCCGTCGGGAAGACCACGGAGTCGACGACGTCGTCAGGGCCGGAGCCGAGGGCGCAGACCCATTTCGTCCCGCCCGCCTCGATGCCGCCGAAGATCATGCGAACGGACTCAAACGCGGATCACGGTGGGGCCGAGCTCGCTATAGCGATGGGCCTCCGACGGCGCGAGGCCCGTGTCGGTGATGAGCTTTTCGAAGTCGGACACCTCCGCGAAGCGGACGAAGCTGGTGGCGGAGAACTTCACGTGCGCACCGATGAAGATCCGCCGCCGGGCCACCCGCAAGGCAGCCGACTTGACCGAGGCGACCGCGGGGTCGGGCGTCGTGAGGCCGTGCGTCCGCGAGATCCCGTTCGCACCGATGAAGGCGAGATCGATCACGAAGTCCGACAGCATCGACGTCGCCCAGCTGTCGACCGTTGCGAGCGTCCGGCCGCGAACGCGGCCGCCGAGCAGCATCACCGTGCACGATCCCCGTACCGCGAGCATCGACGCGATCGGCAACGACGCCGTCACGATGGTCAAGGGCGCCTCCGTGGGGAGCTGCTGGGCGACCAGCTGCGGGGTGTAGCCCTCGTCGATGAAGAGCGTCTCGGCGTCGTCGATGTGGGTGACCGCCTCGGCCGCGATGCGCCTCTTCTCCGGGATCCATTCCGCCTCGCGCGATGCGAGGTCGCTCTCGAAGCCGGCGCTCTCGACGGGATAGGCGACGCCGTACTCGCGCCGGACGAGCCCGTGGTCCTCGAGCACCTTGAGGTCGCGGCGGATCGTCTCCACCGAGACCTCGAGCGCGTGGGCGGCGCCGGCGACCTCGAGCCGACCCTCCGCGCGGGCGCGAGCCAGGAGGTAGCGACGGCGGTCGTGACCGGTCGCCCGGCCGGCGGAATCGGGGAGGTCGGTGTCGACTGCCACCCCGTCATCGTGGCGGAAATCCGGGCCGGGAGAAAGCCCGGAGCGGCCCTCGGAAGGGCAAACCGGGCAGAAACAGGGCAACCAAACCCTCCTTCCCGGGCAGGCGGTCCCACGTCGTTCCCGGAAATCGGTCGGACAACGGGCAGAACCGGTCGAAAATTGCCCACCGCCCGGTGTTGTCCGTCGCTCGAGGCCCTGGTATCGATCCTGGGTATCTCGTAACGCCGATTCCGAGCAAGGAGCAAGCATGCGTTTGTCTCGTCTCGTGGTGAGTTTGGGCCTCCTCGTCGCGCTCGGGCTCGCGACCTTCGTTGGGGTCGGCAGCGCCCGGACAAAGGCGACGACGCTCACGATCGCCACCGTCAACAACGGCGACATGATCGTCATGGAGAGCCTGACGAAGGACTTCACGAAGAAGTACGGCATCAACGTCAAGTACGTCACGCTGCCGGAGAACACGTTGCGGCAGAAGGTGACCTCCGACGTCGCCACCGGTGGCGGGCAGTTCGACATCGCCACCGTCGGCACGTACGACGTCCCGATCTGGGCGAAGAACAAGTGGCTGGTGAACCTCCAGCCGATGTTCAGTGCGTCGGCGTCGAAGGCCTACGACCTCAACGACGTCATTCCGAAGGTGCGCCTCGGCCTCTCGTACCAGAAGAACCTCTACGCCCTGCCGTTCTACGGCGAGAGCTCGATGATGTACTACAACAAGGCGCTCTTTGCGGCGGCCGGCCTGAAGATGCCGCTGCACCCGACATGGGACCAGGTCGCCGCGTTCGCTGCGAAGCTGAACAACCCGTCGAAGAACCAGTACGGCATCTGCCTGCGGGCGCTGCCGGGCTGGGGCGAGTTCGGCGCGCCGCTCACGACCGTGATCAACACGTTCGGCGGCGAGTGGTTCAACAACAGCTGGGAGCCGCAGCTC
>DASZLW010000155.1:0-4400 GCA_035552175.1 Gaiellaceae bacterium
GTCGTCGCCGCCGCGGTCGCGGGCGACCAACTGACGAAGCACGTCGTCACGAGCCGGCTCTCGCTCGACCAGTCCTCGCACATCCTCGGGCCGCTCGAGATCCACCGCGTGGAGAACTCCGGCATCGCCTTCGGGCTCTTCACGTCGGCCACGAGCGCCGTGATCGCGCTGACAGCGGTGGCGGTCATCTGGATGCTCGTGTACTTCGCACGCTCCGGCTCCCGGCACCCGGTGCTCCCGGCGGGGCTCGGGCTGCTGATCGGAGGCAGCGTGTCGAACCTCGTCGACCGCGTTCGCCTCGGTCACGTCACCGACTTCATCGATTTCCGCTGGTGGCCCGCGTTCAACCTGGCGGACAGCTTCATCGTGATCGGCGTCGCGATCCTGCTCGCCGCGTTGCTCGGCGGCGACCGGCGACCGAAGCAGGTTCAGCGCCGGCTCGATATCGCCGCGCGGTAAGCGGTCCGGCACACGAGGCGATCGACCGGGCAGACGATCCGCGGAGTAGAACCGCTCGTCCAGGCCGTCGGACCGCGCCGAACAAGGGTGCTTCCGTGGTCCCCCACCCAGGGTGGGGACGCATTCCCTCCGCCCTCGAGACCAATCGTACCGGCGCCCGGAGCCCAAAGTGTCGCGAGACTGTGGCATATGGAAGAAATCTCCCGAACGGGGGCAGCTGATCCCGACAGGTCCGAAAGCGCCTCGTCAGCGGTGAGCGAGAAGGGGTCGGACACGCCCGCGGGGCTCACCCTCGACGTCCCGAGCGAGGCCGCAGGCGAGCGGCTCGACCGGTTCCTCGCGACGCATCTCGGGTCGCGCGGAGCGGCGGCACGCGCCGTCGACGGAGGAACGCTCGTGGACGGCCGGACGAGACCGCGCAGCCACAGGCTCGAGGGCGGCGAGCGGATCGAGCTCCCGATCGACTCCGAACCTGCTGTCGAGCCGATCGCGGGCCCGGCGCCGGAGATCCTCTGGCACGACGACCATCTCGCCGTCGTCGACAAGCCGGCAGGCCTCGTGGTGCATCCCGGGGCGGGCCGAGCCAGGGGCACCCTCGTCGACCTTCTCGCGGGATTCGTCGGTGGCGGTGAGCCGGGTCGACCCGGCATCGTCCACCGTCTCGACCGCGACACCTCCGGGCTTCTCGTGGTCGCGCGCACCGACGAGGCGCACCGCAGGCTCTCGGCGCTCGTCAAGGCCCGGCAGCTCGAGCGCCTCTACCTCGCGCTCGTTCGCGGCCGTCCTGCTTCGCAGGCGGGCCGGATCGAGGCGGCGATCGGCCGCGACCGCGACGATCCGACGCGCTTCAGTCTGGACACGAACACGCCGCGGGACGCGATCACGCACTTCGAGCTCGTCGAGACGCACGGCAACGACGCGCTCCTTCGGGTCCGCCTCGAGACGGGGCGGACCCACCAGATCCGCGTTCATCTCCGTGCGATCGACCTCCCGGTCGTCGGCGACCCGGTGTACGGCGTGGCCGATCCCGCCCTCGGGCGGCAGTTCCTGCACGCGACGCGGCTCGCATTTGCCCATCCGTTCACGGGAGAGCGGATCGCGGTCGACTCGCCGCTCCCGCCGGAGCTCGCCGCGTACCTCGCGAAGCTCCCGTAAAAGCCGGTTCGGCTACCATGGCGAGGCTCTAGACCCTCGACCCGACGGATGATCGAAGCGGACGGTGGCCGACCTTGCGTCGGTCCCGCGAAGACCTCGCCGGCTGAATCCCAACCGAAACCGAGAAAGGGGCTGCACATGCCCGTTGTCTCCATGAAGGAGCTCCTGGAGGCCGGCGTCCATTTCGGCCACCAGACGCGGCGCTGGAACCCGAAGATGAAGCGATTCATCTTCACCGAGCGCGGCGGCATCTACATCATCGACCTCCAGCAGACCCAGGCGCTGCTCGACGAAGCGTACGAGTTCGCGCGGGCGATCGCCCAGCGGAACGGCTCCGTGCTGTTCGTCGGCACGAAGAAACAGGCACAGGATGCCGTCTCGGGCGAGGCGCGACGCGTCGGCATGCCCTATGTCAACCATCGCTGGCTCGGCGGCCTGCTCACGAACTGGAGGACGATGTCCGACCGGATCCAGCGCCTGCACGAGCTCCGTTCGCTCCGCCAGGAGTCGCAGCTCGACCTGCTTCCTGCAAAGGAGCGCATCGCCATGCTGGCCGAGCTCGAGAAGCTCGAGGCGAACCTCGGCGGTGTCGCCGACATGCGCCGCCAGCCCGAGGCGATCTTCATCGTCGACCTCCGCAAGGAGCAGCTCGCAGTCCGGGAGGCCCGCCGGCTCGGCCTGCCGGTGATCGCGCTCGTCGACACGAACTGCGATCCCGACGAGGCCCAGTACGTGATTCCGGGGAACGACGACGCGATTCGTTCCTGCTCGCTGATCGTCCGCGCAGTCGCGGACGGGATCGAGGCAGGGCGCCAGAAGGTCACCCCGGCGGAGGTCCATCGCGACGCCGCGCCGCTTGCCGAGGCTGCAGAGGCTGCCGCGACCGAGCCCGACGAAGCAGCGACCGCCGGGGAGGCCGAGACACCGACGGAGACGAGCCCGGAAGTGACGGCATGACCGAGATCTCGGCGGCGATGGTCAAACAGCTTCGCGACGCCACGAGCGCGGGCATGATGGACTGCAAGCGCGCTCTGCAGGACTCGGAGGGCGACTTCGACGCTGCGGTGAAGCTCCTCCGGGAGAAGGGCATGGCCTCCGCTGCGAAGCGTGCGGACAGGGAGACGAAAGAGGGCCTCGTCCTCGTCCGGGTCGAGGATCGGACTGGGGCGATCGTCGCCGTCGGCTGCGAGACCGAGCCGGTCGCGAAGAGCGACGAGTTCCGCGCGTTCGCCCAGAAGGCGCTCGATGCGGCGTTCGCAGACGGTGAGGGCGGGGTCGAGAGCCTCGACGCCGAGCGGATCGAGCTCGGCGCGAAGCTCGGAGAGAACATCCAGATCGTCGGGGCACGCCGGATGACCGCCGGGGAAGGAGAAGCTTTCTCCTCCTACGTGCACCCGCCCGCGAACAAGGTCGGCGTCCTCGTGCTCGGCAAGGGCTCAGACGACGTCGGTCGTCAGCTCGCGATGCACCTCTCGTTCGCCCGGCCGACCTACCGCACCCGCGACGAGGTTCCCGCAGAGCTTCTCGAGGCCGAGCGCGCGATCCTGCTCGGACAGGAGGACATCCAGTCCCAGCCGGAGGAGAAGCGCACGATGATCGTCGAGGGTCGCCTGAACAAGCGGTTCTTCGGCGAGTCGGTTCTCGGGGAGCAGCCCTGGATCCACGAGGACAAGCTCAGCGTCGACAGGGCGCTCGCGGCCGGCGGATTCGAGCTCGTCGACTACGTCTGGTACTCGGTCGGTTGATGGCGGTCGCCCACGAGCGGCGACCGCAACCGGCCCCTGCCTTCCGCCGGGTTCTCGTCAAGCTCTCCGGTGAGGCCCTCATGGGAGCAGCCGAGTTCGGCCTCGACGCCCCCACGATCGACACGCTCGCAAAAGAGCTCGTCGACGTGCATTCGTCGGGCGTCGAGCTCGCACTCGTGATCGGCGGCGGCAACATCTATCGCGGCATGAAGGCGACGGCCGCCGGGATGGATCGCGCGACCGGCGACTACATGGGGATGCTTGCGACGGTGTTCAACTCGCTCGCCGTTCAGGAGGCGCTCGAACGGAACGGCGCCGACACGCGCGTGCTCTCGGCGCTCGACGTGCGCGAGGTCGCGGAGCCGTACATCCGTCGCCGCTCGATCAGGCATCTCGAGAAAGGAAGGGTCGTGATCTTCGCGGCGGGGACGGGCAATCCGTACTTCACGACCGACACGGCGGCCGCGCTGCGCGCGCTCGAGATCGACGCGGAGGCGATCCTGATGGCGAAGCACGGCGTCGACGGCGTCTTCGACGGAGATCCCCGGAAGAACCCGGCAGCCCGGTTCCTACCCACGATCACGCACTTGCAGGCGATCGAGCGAGGCTTGAAAGTGATGGATACGACCGCCCTCTCGCTCTGCATGGACAACAACCTCCCGATCCACGTCTTCGAGCTCGCCCCGGGGAACATCGGGCGTGTCGTCTCCGGGGAGAGCGTCGGAACGCTGATCTCGACTCCGACCGAAGGAGGGACCTGATGACGGCGATCGACGACTTCGTCGCCGACGCGACGGCGCGGATGCACAAATCCGTCGAAGCGACGCATGAACACTTCAACTCCGTGCGGACAGGCCGCGCGTCTGCTGCCCTCCTCGACCGGATCTCGGTCGACTACTACGGGACGGCCTCGCCGCTGAAGAACATCGCGACGATCAGCGTGCCCGAGCCGCGAATGCTGACGGTTCAGCCCTTCGACCCCTCGTCGATCAAGCAGATCGAACGCGCGATCATGGAGTCGAACCTCGGCCTGACGCCGTC
>DASZLW010000156.1:0-10735 GCA_035552175.1 Gaiellaceae bacterium
GCCGCGGCCAGCCGCGCGGTCTCGTCGAGCTTGCTCTCGAGCAGCTCGTCAGGGCTCGGAGGCACGGGGGGCGTCGGCGCGGGCATCCCCTGCCTAACGGAACGAACGGGGAAAGGCGATCACGTTGTGGTGCCCAGGCGAATGAGCATGTATCGCGGGCGGGCTAGGACGAGCTGTCGAGCTCGCCATCGCGGACGTCGTCCGGGCCGATCGAGACGCCGTCGGGGAACAGCTCGTCGAAGACGGCCTGCGCCTCGCCTCGCGGATTCAGCTTCGGAGACCACTCGCGCTCGCGCGCCGCCTCCGCTTGCTTGAAGGCGGCGTAGTTCGGGTCGGCCTGGCCGGCGCCGGAGGCCTCGTCGTATCCGAAGCACCACGGCTCGGAGCCGTCGCCGACGATCGAGAGGCCGAGCGGCAGCGCGCCGGGGCGCGGGCTCCCTTCCCCGTCGATGTCGCCGTCCTTCCAGTGGATCGCGAGCGCGACACCGCGCGGATGGAGCAGGGAGGAGTTGACGAGCCACACGAGCCCGGCCGCTTGGAACTCGGCGAGCGCGACCCGGTTCTCGTCCAGCAGCTTCAGCTGCTCGTCCTGTGCCGCCAGGAGCTCTCCGAGTTCGCGGCGAACGCCGGCGAACGCCGACAGCGCTTCCGTCCGTGCGGGCTCCTCGAGACTGCTGAGCGCCTCGCCGACCGTCCGGAGCTCCGGGATCTCCTTCACCGCAGCAGCGCCTCGGCGGCCTCTTTGACCGCGTCGAGGGCCGTCGAGAACTCCGCGAGGCGATCCCGGGCGATCCGGTTGGCCTTCCTCTTCGTCGCGACGGCGCGCTCGAGCGCGCGGGCCGGCCGGACAAGATCAGCGGCGCACTGCGCCAACGAGCGGCCGGATGCCTTCGGAGCACCAGCTCCGGGTCCGGTGATTCCGCCCGGGCGAGGGGCAACCTGGTCGCGGGTGCTCGAGCGGATCGCCGAGCTCTGGCGCGTGCGCGCGGCCTCGGTGCAGCGGTCGCAGAGACCTGCGTAGGGCCCGCGGATCGCGCCGAGCGAGACTCCGGTGCAGTTCTGCGTCTTGCAGTTGACCGTGGCGCCGAGGTCGTGTGCGCTCGTCTCCATCTACCCCTCGACCTCGATCGGCGTGAGCCCTTCGTCGACGACCCGGATGACGGTCAGCGGTGTCGTCGAGGCGACGACGCGGACGTCGAGCCCCGAGTCCTTGATCGCCGCCGCCCAGTGCTCGAGCAGGCGATCGCACTCGTCTTGCCCGAGGCCCTCCGGGAGGAGCAGGTGCAGCATGTCGCCGTCACGGAGCTCGAGCAGCTCGACCTTCGCGCCGGCCCGTGCCGTCTCGACAGCAAGCTCGTCGACGAGTGGCGAATCCATGCGCTCGCCTATCGGCAGCAGCCTCGCGCAGACGAGTGCGGTCCGGTGCCGCCAGCACACTACGGCCCGTGGGCAAGCACCTCATCTGGGTCAGCGGCTTCCAGTACGAGCTCGTCCCGGGCGAGGAGGCGAAGCTCTCGACGTTCGAGAACGGCGTCCTCGCGAACGACTGGCTCGAAGTCGTGCCGAGGCCGGACGCGTTCTGCGGCGACGTGCCGGGCCAGCGGATCCAGCTCTCCCAGGTCGTCTCCTACGTCGAGTTGCCCGACGAAACCCCTGAGTCGGGCTGACCCCTGATCGCGCGGTAGCGCGCGACGTGCCAGTCGAGGTCGAGCCCGAGCAGCACCGCAAGCTCGGAGACCTCAGGCCAGCGAAGCAGCTCGAGCAGGTCGTCGCAGACCGTGTCCGAGGCCTCGACGAGATGGCGGTGGCCGGTGGCGATCTCCGTCGCGATCGCGCCCGACCGTCCCTCCGGCTTCGATATGCAGCTCACCCGCGCTCGGCTACCCGGTAGAAACAGTTTCTAAGCAGCTCTCTTCAAGATTTAAATCAGTAGTAGTACTAGGGGCTGTGGGACCGTGGACAGAATCGGCGATCCCGCGTGGCGCCAGGGCTGGAAGCTAGCCGAGGTCCCACATCGCCTGGGGAAGGATCTGTGGACGATGTGGATAGATCGGCAGCCTCCGGCGGAGGCTGTGAACAACCGCCCGGTTCTCCACAACTGCACACAGGCTGTGCACAGCCTTACCGACAGGCACCGGCTCTCCGGGCGCTCTCCGACGGCGCTCCGGAGCTCCGACGCTTCTCCCGGGCTTGCCGAGCTCGCCGGGCCTCACCGACGGCTTCGACGGGCCTCCGGGAGCTCCGGCGGCGCTCCGGCAGCGCCCGAGCGCTCCGGACGCTCCGAGCGATCTTCCGGCTTCTCCGACGCTCGACAGGGTCTCCCGGGCTTCAGTAGCATCGTCCGGCGCGGCTGAGATCATCCCGCGCTCCGTACACAACATCCGAGGAGGTCTGTCCAATGCCCACGCCGGAAGACGGCTTGACCGCTGTCGGTCATATCGACGCGGCGATCGCCCGCACGCGCGCCCAGTTCCCGAAGCCAGGCGTGCAGCGCACGTACGGCCGGGAGCTCGCGATCGCGATCACCCATCTCGACACCGCGAGGTTGTTCGTCAACAAGGGCCTCGCCTCGAAGGCCGGCCTGGAGACCGTCACCGACGCCGAGCGACTCTTCGCCGATGCGCTCGAGGCCCAGAACTCCCGGGAGCTCGACGAGTCGCTCAACCGGCGAGTCGGATGAGCGAGAAGCTGAAGGCCCTGTCGCTCACCCAGCCGTGGGCGAGCCTGATCGCGATGGAGGAGAAGCGGTACGAGACGCGCTCCTGGGGCAACTACTACCGCGGGCCGCTCGCGATCCACGCCGCGAAGAACCTCGCGCCCGTCGGCGGGCCCTCCGGGCTCGGCGACCTGCTGACGACGAACCCGTTCTTCAAGGTGATCGGCCAGCACGTCCTCCACTCGGGCGAGCAGCTGCCGCTCGGCGCGATCGTCGCGGTCTGCGACCTCGTCGCGATCACCTGCATGACCGCGCACCCGTATCCAGGCGACCTACCGGGCAGCGCCGTGCACGAGCTCTCGTTCGGCGACTTCAGCGGCGGTCGCTACGCCTGGCGGCTCCAGAACGTCCGGGTGCTCTCGAAGCCGGTGCCGGCACGCGGCCGCCAGGGACTCTGGGACGTCGAGAGCCCGCTGCTCTGCCTGAACTGCGGCACGATCACCCTCTCGGAGAGCTGGGGCTACTTCCAGCGGAACGACCCCGACGGCGAGGACTACGACGAGCGGCACGGCGACTGGCGTCCCTCGCTCCCCGGCGAAGGCGACCCGATGGCCCGCTGCCCGAGCTGCAGCTGGGAGCACGAGGACACCGACGGCAATCCCGGGATCATGGACGAGTACGGCCCGCTCGCACTACTCGCGCTCGACGAGGAGCGCGTCAAGCTGGAGCCCGAGTACCGCGACCAGTGGGCCGACGCCGTGGCGGTGGCGACCTGAGCGCCGTGAACGAGCGGGTCACAGCCGAGCGAGGCGAGCACGGCGAGGTCGTCGTGATGACGGCCTGGTGCGCGACCTGCCAGGCCGAGACGATCCCGCACGACGTCACCGGGAAATGCGGTTTCTGCGACTCGCAGATCGTCGACTTCGACACCCTGAAGCCCGGCCAGGTGCTGCCGCAGCTCGCGGCGAAGCGCCACGAGCCGCCGGACGAGCAGCCGACCGCGACCGTCATCCCGCTCCGCGCACCTCCGGAGCCGGCGAAGCCGGAGCTTCGCCTCGGGAACGAGCTCGTCCTCCCGATCGAGGTCGCCGGGCAGGCGATCGCGATCCTCGCCAAGCGCGGCGCCGGCAAGACGAACACCGGCCGGGTGCTCGCCGAGGAGCTCGCAGCCGCCGGCGTCACGACCGTCGTCGTCGACCCGGTCGGTGCCTGGTGGGGACTCCGGCACGCCGCGGACGCGCGCGGGCGAGGACTCGACGTCCCCGTCTACGGCGGCGAGCACGGCGACCGGCCGCTCGACTCCTGGGGCTTCGGAGCCGCCTGGCTCGTCAACGACCAGGCCCAGTCGCTGATCCTCGACCTCAGCGACTTCACCCGCGACGACCAGCGCTCGTTCGTCGCCGACTTCGCGACCGAGCTCTACCAGGGCAAGGCGCGCAACCACGACCCGATCCACGTCATCCTCGAAGAGGCGGACGAGTTCGCGCCGCAAGGGGCGCGCGCCGGCGGAGACCCGAAGACCGTCTCCCGCTGCCGCGGCGCCGTCGAGACGCTCGCCCGCCGCGGCCGCAGCCGCGGGATCGGGCTCACGATGATCACGCAGCGAAGCGCGACCCTCTCGAAGGACATCCTCACCCAGGCCGACGTGCTGATCGCGATGCGGACGACCGGGCCCACCGACATCAAGGCGATCGAGGCGTGGATCAGCCGCAACGCCGAAGGCGGCGACCAGGTCGTCCCGAGCCTCCCGTCGCTTGCGACCGGCGAAGCATGGATCTGGGCGCCCGAGCGCGGCCTCCTCAAGCGCACGATGATCAGGCTCGCGAACACCTTCGACAGCTCTGCCACCCCCGAGTACGGCAAGCCGGCCGTCGAGCCAGACCGGCACGAGCTTCCGAGCGCGGCGATCCCGGAGCTGCCCGCGGCGCCCACAGCCGCGCGCGACCACCGCGACGTCGACGAGGACGGGCTCTTCGGCTGCAAGATCCCCGGCTGCACCGGCCGGAGCCGGCGCCGGGCGGGTGCGCTCGCCTTCCTCTGCGACGTCCACGCTGGCAAGCCGGCCGCCGAGCCTGTGGCTGCCGCTGAGCAAACACCGAGCAAAAGCACCGATGGCTCAACGGAGCCATCCATACCGCCGGCGCCGGTCGCTGCGCAAAAGGTCTCGGAAGCTCACGCACCCACGCCGGGCACCGCGCTCGTGCTCGTCGAGCCGCAGCCGCTCGCGCTCGGGCTCACGGGCGATTTCCGCGCGAACGCCGCCCGCGTCCGCGCCGAAGCCGAGCGCCTACGCGCCCAGGCCGCCGAGCTCGACCTGGTCGCCCTCTCGATCGACCGGCTCGCGGAGCTCGACTCACCGCTCGAGGACGCCTCGAGTGTCCTGGGGCAGCGTCGGTGAGCGACATCCCGTACCTCGAGATGGGCGACGGCGAGACGATCGCCGTTCGCGCGTCGAGCCGCGGCCGGGCGAAGGCCGAGGTCAGCGGGATCACGGGCCAGGAGTTCTCCGACGTCCGCGTCGTCCGTCGCTTCATGCGGCAGTGCAGCTGCGAGGCGTGCCGTGAGGGCAGCGCCTCCAGGGCGCACGGCTTCGACGAGTTCTGGCTCTATTGCGCCTCGCCCGCCGACGGAGCGGTCGAGTGGTGGGTCGAGTCGCACGGCGCCCAGCCGCGGGCGGTCGCCGACGCGGTCGGTTCCGCATGACACGCGGCGTCGACGACGCCGTCCGCCGGCTCGGCGTCTGCACCGGGATCGCCGCGATCTGGTGCCCGCGCTGCGGCGACTGCAAGTGCCCGGACGATCCGAAGCGTGAGCCAGGCGTCCCGACCTTCAACGACCCGGCCTGCCCGCTCCACGCACCCGACAGCAAGCACGCGGAGCGCCAGTGAAGGCCTCGACGGCGAAGAGCCCCGTGCCCTGGTTCGGCGGGAAGCAGAAGCTCTGCGAGCGGATCTGCGAGCTCTTCCCCGCGCACGACTCCTACGTCGAGGTCTTCGGCGGCGGCGGCAGCGTCCTCTTCACGAAGATGCCGGCGACGCTCGAGATCTACAACGACAAGGATCAGGGCCTCGTCACGTTCTTCCGGCTGCTCCGCGATCGGCCCGAGGAGCTCGTCGCGCTGCTCGAGCTGACCCCGTACTCCCGCGCCGAGTGGCAGCTCTGCCGCGAGACGTGGCGCAACGAAGACCTCGACGAGCTCGAGCGAGCCCGCCGCTGGTTCGTCGTCGCCACGCAGAGCTTCGGCGGCATGGTCGCCCGTGGGCGCGAAGGCTGGGGATCCGGCGTCCGCATCTGGGGCGCCGCCGGCGGCCCTGCAGGCTGGAAGGCCGACCGGGTCGCGGGCGCCGACCCGCCGCCCGACCAGACCGAGCCCGCCGAGAACGGCGCCGGCCCGAACGGAGAGCGCCACCACGGCCGCGGCTGGGGCGGCGAGCGGCTCGGGCGGATGCACCTCTCGCGCGCGGCCTCGAACTCGAACCGGATCGACAACATCTGGCGGTTCGTCGAACGTCTCCGGCTCGTCCAGATCGAGAACCTCGAGTGGAACAAGTGCATCCCGCGCTACGACCACGAGACCGCGCTCTTCTACCTCGACCCGCCGTACGTGCCGCGGACGCGCCGCGCCGGCGGCTACGACCACGAGCTCAGTATCGAAGACCACGAGAAGCTGGTCGTGATGATCCTCGGGCTTCGCGGCACCGCGATCGTCAGCGGCTACGACGACCCGATCTACCACCGGCTCGTCACCGACGGTGGCTACTCCCGCTACGAGTACGGAGTCTGGTCGACGGCGGGCCAGCGCAAGAGCGGCAACCCGCGCGACCGTCGCCGCGAGATGATCTGGGCCTCACCGCGCGCCGCCGCGCCGACCCTGTTCGACCACATCGACCTCGGGTCGACGATGTGAACGCGCCGAGGGTCGTCCTTCTGTTCGCCACGGCGTTCCTGGGCGGTGTCGCACTCGCCGTGGCGGAGCATCACGGCTGGCTCGACTCGCTCCCTCGCTGGATGCTCCCAGGCGGGGGCAGGTGAGCGGCTACAGCACTCTCGAGGCGCCGGTCTTCAAGGCGTTCTACGGGCTGCCGTGGCGCCGCTACGGCGTCTGCGCCCACTGCGCTGCGGTCGAGTGGGTCGCGGGCCTGAACACGTCGAGCCTGATCTGCATCGGCTGCTTCGACATCGACTTCGACCTCCGCCCACCCAACTTCCGAAGGAGACGAACATGAAGCGCCGGCGCATCGACGGCAACAACGACGTCGGGAGACTCTACGAGAAGGGCGACCCCGCGTTCGTCGCCGACGTCGATCAGCGGCTCGCGCAGGCGCTGGACATTCTCCGCGACCCGGCGACGAAGGGCTGGCTCGTCGTCGGGATGAGGGAACTGCCCTACGACGTAACGGCGATCCCGCATGCCGCGACGCTCGACGGGAAGGTCGGCTCTGTGCTCGACATGCTCGTCGGGGCGCATCAGATCGTCTTCGACATCGCCACCGACTTCGGGATCCGCGAAGAGCTGATCGAGCGGCTCGACGAGGACGCGCGGTGAGCGTCGCGCTCGCGGGCGGCACCGCGATCGAGTGGGCCGACTACACGTTCAATCCCTGGTGGGGCTGCCGCAAGGTCAGCCCGGGATGCGGTCGCTGCTACGCCGCGACGATCGCGAACCACCGCCAGCCCGGCAAGCAGCTCTGGGGCGCCGGCCATGACTTCCGCTTCTTCGCCGACCCGCACTGGGCGCTTCCGCAGCGGTGGGCGCGCGTCGCGCCGGCGAAGCTCGGCCGCCGCCCTCGCGTGTTCTGCGCGTCGATGGCCGATGTGTTCGAGGAGCGCCCGGAGCTCGACGAGCACCGGGAGAGGTTGTTCGACCACACGATCGAGGCGACGCCCGAGCTCGACTGGCTGATCCTGACGAAGCGGCCCGAGTTCGCGCGGGACTGGCTCGCCGCGTTCTACGACGGTGACCACCGGCGCAGCAGCCTGCCGCCGAACGTGTGGCTCGGGGTGTCGATCGAGAACAGCCGCTTCACCTGGCGAGCCGACGTCCTCCGGCAGATCCCGGCGGCGGTCAGGTTCATCTCCGCCGAGCCGCTCCGTGGTTCCCTATACGCCGTCGCGTGCGGCGCTATGACGGCGAAGGGCCGGTGCACCCTCTCCCCGTATCATCACGGCCGCTGCAGGCCAGGCGACGTCGCTCCGTCGTTCCGGCAGCCGCTCGAGCTCCGAGACATCGACTGGTTGATCTGCGGCGGCGAGTCGGGCGGCCGCGGCTCCCACCCGATGCACCCGGAGTGGGCGCGCGCGCTGCGCGCGGCGTGCGAGAAGCGGGCGATCCCGTTCTTCTTCAAGCAGTGGGGCTCCTACGGCCCCACAGACGGCGACGGGATCAAGGCGGGCCCCGGCGTCTACCCGGGCGACATCTGCTGGTCGCTCGAGCCTGAGATGCGGGCGGTCGCGGCTGACGACTACGTCTGCTACCCGAACGAGAGCGACGGCGAGCACCTCCGGTACCACGGGATCGAGGCGGGCTCCGGAGGCCATCTGCTCGACGGGCGAAGCTACCGCCAGTTCCCACCGAAAGGAGACTGATCATGTTCTGCAAGGACCACCCGGACGTCCGGGTGCGCGACGCCGAAGCGCTCGAGCTCGCTCTCCGCTCGGTGCTCGACGAAGACGAGGCCTGCGACGCCGCTCGGCTCGTCATGGGGCAAGGCTGGCGCCCAGGCGGCGCGCAGCTGCACGCGATCGCGGCCGCGGCCCGCGACGTCGACCGGCACCTGAGCGCCGACGGCCCGCCGTTTCGGTTCGACGGCTTGAAGCTCGATCGTGGCAACGTCAGCGGCTTCGACACCGAGACCGACCTGCTGATCCTCCATGACACCCTCAACGACCTCGAAGCCTTCCAGCTCGGCGGCCATGTCTGAGCGCCTGCCTCGCATCCGGCTCTCGACCCACCTGCCGATCGACGGCACGCGCGTCGGCCTGGTCATCTGGTTCGGGAGCGTTCCTCGTGGCTGGGTCGGCAAGCACGTCAACCCGCTCAAGTGGCGCCGGACGTGGCGGCTCAGCGGTCGCCATGTCTGAGCCATCCCTCAAGCTCTCGTCGAGCCTTTCGCTGCCGCTCGACCTGGTCACCGAGGCGACCGCGATCGTCGCGACGCGCGGCGCCGGTAAGACGAGCGCGAGCGTCGTCATCGTCGAGGAGGCATCGAAGCTCGGCGTGCAGAGCGTGATCCTCGACCGCACCGGCGTCTACTGGGGGCTCCGCTCGAACGTCGCCGGCGACGGGCCCGGCCTCCCGACCTACATCCTCGGCGGCCCACGCGGCGACGTGCCCCTCCAGGCGGCCGCCGGCTCGCTGATCGCCGACCTGGTCGTCGACTCGGGCCATTCGCTGGTGCTCGACCTGAGCGACTTCTCGAAGGCCGACGCCGTCCGCTTCTCCGCCGCGTTCCTCGAGCGGCTCTACGACCGCAAGGCGCGAGCCCGCTCGACGACGCTCGTCGTGATCGACGAAGCCCACTTCTACGCGCCGCAGACTCCGCGCGGCGGCTTCAAGGGCGACTCGGCGAAGCTCATGGGTGCGATGGAAGACGTCGTCGGGCTCGGCCGCTCTCGAGGCCTCGGGGTCATCCTCACGACCCAGCGCACCCAGGCGCTGAACAAGGCCGTGCTCGACCTGATCGAGACGCTGCTCGTGATGCGGATGCTCTCACCGCGAGCTCGCGACGCCGTCAAGGCGTGGCTCGGCGAGAAGCACGAGGACGACGAGCTGGGGATCATCCAGTCGCTCGACGGCCTGCCGACCGGCACGGCCTGGGTCTGGTCGCCACTCCGGCACATCCTCGAGCAGGTCGCGATCCGCCGGATCAAGACGTTCGACTCCTACGCGACGCCGAAGCCGGGCGAGACGCGGTCGGAGCCGTCGGCACGCAAGCAGCTCGACCTGACCGCGCTCGGCGAGCAGATCGCCGCGACCGCCGAGAAGGCGAAGGAGAACGACCCGGTCGAGCTCCGCAAGCGGCTCCGGGACCTCGAGGCGAAGCAGGAGACCGCGATCGGCGCGGTCGAGGCGCCGTGGCGAGCCGAGGCAGACCGGCTGAAGGCTCAGGTTGCGGACCTCGAGGCGCAGCTCGCGGTGAAGCCGGCCGAGGCGATCGACGAGAAGCAGATCGCGCGGCTCGAGCAGGTCGCCGGCGAACTCGGCAAGCTCACCCAGTTGCTCGTCAGCTCCGTCACCAACGTCGGCGAGCGTGCCGACAACATCCTGCTTGAGCTGGCTCGGCTCAGCATGGCCGCGGCGCCCGCCCTGCCACGGCCGATCAAGCCGCCGCCCCGTCCGATCAAGGCGGCGCAGCCGACCTACGAGCTCGGCCCGGGCCGCTCGCCGAACACCGACGGCTACGAGCTCGGCAAGGCCGAGCTGACGATCCTCGGCGTGCTCGCCGAGTACCCCGACGGGCGCACCCACAACGAGCTCGCGTTCCTCGCCGGCTACTCGGCCAAGGCCTCCACCGTCGGCGTCAGCCTCTCGACCCTGCGACGGCAAGGCCTCGTCGAGCCCGGGCAGCCGATCCGCGCGACCGCCGCCGGGCTCGAAGCGGCAGGCGGCGTCCGCGACCGGCCCCGCGGGCAGGCGCTCCTCGATCAGTGGCTCCAGCACCCACGCATGGGCGACGGCGAGCGGCGCGTCCTGCTCACCCTGGTCGAGCACGGCGAGCTCAGCCACGAGCAGCTCGCCGAGGCGACCGGCTACTCGCCTACCGCATCAACCGTCGGCGTCATCCTCTCGAAGCTCCGGAAGCTCGGGCTCGTCGAGAAGGGCCGACGCGACATCGCCCCCGAGTTCCGGGAGGCGATCGAGCGATGACGACCGAGTCAGGCGACGGCTCGCTGCTCTCGGCCGAGATCGAACGGCTCGAGCGGGAACTCGCCACTGCGCACGGTGCGCTCAACGCAGCGCCGTCCCCGCTAGGCGAGGTCGGCGAGAGTGCAGGCCGTTACGCCCGCTGGTTCATGGTGTATTTCGGTCCCGCCACCACTCGGCGGATCTGGGAGGACAGCAGCGATGTCTAAGTCGCT
>DASZLW010000157.1:0-11935 GCA_035552175.1 Gaiellaceae bacterium
AGGCGCGGAAGCGGGCACCGGAGAACGTCGAGCTCCTCGAGGGGGACGCGACCGCGCTCCCGTTCCGCGCCGCGGAGTTCGACCTCGTGCTGAGCGCCCGCACGTTGCACCACGTGCAGCGGCCCGAACTCGTCCTCGCGGAGATGACCCGCGTGCTCCGGCCCGGCGGGACGATGCGCGTCGTCGACCAGCTCGCGCCCGTCGATCCGCTGGCCGCGATCGAGCTCAGCCGGTTCGAACGGGCGCGCGACCCCTCGACGACCCGGATCCTCGCCGACGTCGACCTGCGCGGGCTCTTCGACGTGAACAGTCTCGTCCTGCGGCGCTCGGAGGTGACCGAGAGCAACCGGAACCTCGACGACTACCTCGACCTGGCGGGCTGCGAGGGGGACGAGCGCGAGCACGCGGCTGCCCTCGCACCGGCCGACCGGACTGGCCGCTACGGCTGGTACGTGCTCCACAAGCCGGGCATCTGATCGACGCGGCCCGAACGACGCGGTCTGAGCCGCCGACTGAACAAACCCTGAACAGGGACTAGAAGACGTCAGCCGGACCTGCGAGGATGAACACGTTGTCGCGTTCCTCTCATAGCGAGCCTCGTTAGGCTCTCCCGCCGATGGCCCCCCGGATCCTGATTCTCACCGCCAGCGTTGGCGAAGGTCACGACGCGCCCGCGCGCCGTCTCGCCGAACAGCTTCGCAAGGAGCGTCCCGGCGTCGAGGTCTTCACCGAGGACTGCATGCCGGCGATGGGCAAGACCGTCTCTGCGATCAGCGAGAGCGGCGCGAAGGTCGTCTTCTTCCGCTTCCTGTGGCTCTGGGATGTCGGCTTCTGGGTCTTCGCCGGCTTCGCGATGACACGCCGGCTGACACAGCTCATGCTGGTGCGGTTCGGCGCGCGCGGTCTCCTGCGGATGATCGCCTCGCACGAGCCCGACATCGTCGTCTCGGTCTATCCGCAGGCAACCGAGGTGCTCGGCCGGATGCGCAAGAACGGTCGCCTGAACATCCCGCTCTGCGCCGTCATCACCGATCTTGCCGCGCTCCGCTACTGGGCCTCGCCGGGCGCGGACCTCCACCTCGTCACGCACCCGGAGTCGATCGACGAGGTGAAGGCGATCGCGGGCGAGGACACCGTCGTCCACTGCGTCCACGGCTTCTGCGAGCCCGAGCTGCTCGAGCCTCGTGGCGTCGTCGAGGCTCGGCACGCGCTCAAGCTCGACCCGGGCGGGAAGATCGTCCTCGTCTCCGGCGGGGGCTGGGGCGTCGGCGACGTCGAGGGCGCGGTGCGGGAGGTGCTCGACGTGACGGGCGTGACCCAGGTCGTGTGCCTCGCCGGTCGCAACGAGGAGCTCCGCGACGGGCTCGAACGCGATTTCGCCGGCGACTCCCGCGTGCGCGTCGAAGGGTTCACCGAGGTGATGCCCGAGTGGCTCGCGGCCGCGGACGCGCTCGTCCACTCGACGGGAGGCCTCACCGTTCTCGAGGCGCTGATGCGCGGCTGCCCGGCGATCTCCTACGGATGGGGGCGCGGGCACGTTCGCGACAACAACAAGGCGTTCACGCGGTTCGGGCTCGCCAAGGTGGCGGTCACGCCGACCTCGCTCCGCACCGCCGTCACCGACGCGATCGAACAGCGCCGCGCGGCTCTCGACTGCTCCGAGCTTCCCTCCGCGGCCTCGTTCGTGCTCGCGGAGGCCGGCTCCTCGCGTGCGACGTAAGCCGGCGGCGGTCGCGATCGGCGCCGTCGGCGCCTGGTGCGCTCCGGCCGCAGCCCCCGTCTTCCCGGCGCTCGCCTCGCTCTTCGGCATCCCGACGAGCGTCCCGCGCGGGATCGCGATCACCTTCGACGACGGCCCGCATCCGGAAGGGACGCCGGCGGTGCTCGAGCTGCTCGCGCAGGCCCGGGTCAGCGCGACCTTCTACCTGGTCGGCGAGCAGGTCGAGCGGCGGCCCGCGCTCGCGGCTGAGATCGCCGCCGCCGGCCACGAGATCGGCATCCACGGCTACCGGCACACCCTGCTGCTTCGGCGCCGTCCGGGCGCGCTTCGGGACGATCTCGATCGCGCGGCGGCGGTCATCGGCGAGGCGAGCGGTCGGCAGAGCCTCTCCTACCGCCCGCCCTACGGCGTCTTCAGCCTCGCCGGGCTCGGGCTCGCCCGCGAGCGGTGGTCGCCGCTCCTCTGGACGCGCTGGGGCCGCGACTGGGAGCGGAAGGCGACGGCGGAATCGATTGCGCGGCTCGCGACGCGCGACCTCGGGCCCCGCGATGTCGTGCTGCTGCACGACGCGGACTTCTACAGCGTCGAAGGTTCCTGGCGGAGGACCGTCGCGGCGCTACCGGCGGTGCTCGATCAGGCGTCGGCGACCGGCGAGCCGCTCGTCACGGCAAGCCAGTCGACGTAACGGCGGACGCCGTCGGCGAAGCTCGTCTCGGCGCGCCAGCCGAGCTCGGCGGCGGCTCGGGCCGACGACGCCTGCCCGAAGTGCAGGTCTGCCGGCCGGTCGGGGCCGTACTCGATCGGCACGTCGGCGACGACCTCGCGGATCGTGTCGGCGATCTGCTTCACGCTCACGAGCTCGTCGGAGACGAGGTTGTAGATCCGCCCGCGGCCGGCGTCGGCGAGACCGGCGACCATTCCCTCGGCCAGATCCTCGACGTAGACGAACTGGCGCGTCGCGCTGCCGTCACCCGCGATCGTCAACGGAGTCCCGGCCTGAGCCTTCGCGATGAAAGCCGGCACGACGGCGGCGGGACGGGCGCGCGGCCCGTAGGGGATCCCGAAGCGCAGGATCGTGGAGGAGACGCCGTAGAGCGTCTCGTAGGAGCGGCAGTACATCTCGCCCGCGAGCTTCGTCGCCGTGTAGAAGTGCGGCGGCAGGATCAGCGGGGTGTCCTCGTCGTGGGGCTCCGGGCCCGGCGCGTTGCCGTAGACCCAGATCGTGCTCGCGTAGAGGAAGCGGTCGAGCAGCTCCGCACGGGCCGCCTCGAGCAGGTTGAAGGTGCCGCGGACGTTGACGGAGTCGGTGCGATACGGATCCTCGACGACCTGGTTCACGTCGGCCATCGCGGCGAGGTGGAGGATCGCGTCGCAGCCCTGCACCGCCTCGCGCACGCGGCCCGCGTCGGCGAGGTCGCCGATCACGGTGTCGATCTCGCCTGGTGCGTGATACGGCGAGGGGGAGAGGTCGAAGATGCGCGGCTCGTGGCCGGCCTCGACGAGCTTGTCGACGACGTGCGAGCCGATGAAGCCGGCGCCGCCGGTGACGAGCGCCCTCATGTGCCGACCGCCTGGAGGGCCGGGAGCTCGGCGGGCCGGTAGTAGAGCGGCGCGCACCAGTGGTTCTCGGCGATCCAGTCGGTGTTCGGAAGGTCGACCTGATGGCCCATGAGGCGGTGGCACGGCTCGTCGTAGACCTTTCCTGTCGAGCGTTCGAGCGGCTCGAAGACGATGTACTTGTAGAGGCCGGAGACCATTCCTTCGGGCAACTCGAGCCGCGAGGGATGGATCGGGTCGAGCTCGTTCTTCGCGACGCGGTTCTTCCACGCGACGATCTCCTCCATCCGCTCGGCGCCGAGGATCCCGAGCGCGGCGGTGAACTCGTTCATCCGGTAGTTGAGGCCGAGCTGCGCGTAATCGGGCTTCCCGTAGTTGCGGAAGCGGCCCGCGAACTCGACGAGATCGGGGTTCTTCGAGACGATGATCCCGCCCTCGCCGGTCGAGATCGACTTCGTCGGCGCGAACGACCAGAGGCCGGCATCGCCGTAGGTGCCAGGCTTGCGGCCGTTCCACGAGGCGCCGTGCGAGTGGGCGCAGTCCTCGATCAGGACGATCCCCTCGGCTTCGCAGAGGCCCGCGATACGCTCGATGTCGAAGGCGATGTGGCCGCCGATGTGGACGATGATCGCGGCCGCGGGCTTGTGCTCGGCGACCTTGCGCTCGAAGTCGTCGAACGACATGCAGAGGTCGTTCCGGTTGCAGTCGACGAACTCGACCCTGGCGCCGACCGCCTGGATCGCGAGCGGGTCGGCCATGAAGGTGTTCGACGGGCAGAGGACGGTCTTGCCGCGCAGCTCGTAGAACTCGAGCGCTGCGAGCGCCGATCCCGTCCACGCGGAGGTCGCGACGGCCGGAAGCCCGTTCCAGGTCGACCAGAGCTCCTCGAACGCCTTGACGAGTGGCCCGTCGGACCACACGTTGTCGTCGAGGATCCCGTCCCAGAGAGCATGCAGCCGCTCCCGGTCACGGTGGTCGAAGCCGATGGCGAACTTGTCGATGCCCATGTCGGAGGCGCGCCCGCGCGAGGCGGGCCACGGTTCCCGGGGCGACAGGCTCCCGGAGAATCCAGAACCATATCTGAGCGAATCTCCCTCGACCTGAGGAGCCGTCGCGACGGCGCGTGCGCCGGGTAGGGAAGGATGATCGGGTGCTCGCCTTCGGTCTCGGCGCCGCGCTCCTCGCGTCGGTGCTCTTCAACGTGGGGATCGTGCTGCAGGCGCTCGACGCTCGCACGGCCCCGAAGCAGCTCGGCTACCGCGTCGGGCTGCTCACGATGCTGCTGCGGCGGAAGCGCTGGGTGCTGGGCTTCGTCCTCGGGGTCGTCGGCGTCTGGCCGCAGGTGATCGCGTATTCGAAGGCGCCGTTCGTAGTCGTGCAGCCGGCGCTCGCGCTCGGGCTCCTCCTCGTCCTCGTCCTCGGGGTCGAGATGCTGGGAGAGTCGGTCGGGCTCCGTGCGATCTGCGGGGTCGTCGCGATCATCGGCGGGATCGCACTGGTCGCCTGGGGCGCGCCCGCCCACTCGGAAAGTCACCGCGGCGGGTTCCTCGTGATCGGCGTCGTCGTCTTCCTCACGGCCGGCGTCGTCGCGCCGTTCCTCGTCCGCGGCACGCGGTTCGACACCGGGATGCTGGCGATCTTCGCGACGGGGTTCGGCTTCGGCGCGACGAACGTCGCCACGAAGCTCTTCGGCGACGACGTCGACGTGAGCCACTGGGGAAATGCAGTCGCGTGGGGGCTCGTGGGCCTCGCGACCGGGGTGGCGGCGACGATCGCGAACATGACCGCATTCCAGCGGCGCGCGGCGACGACCGTGGTGCCGATCTCGACCTCGGTGCAGACCTTCCTGCCGATCCTGCTCGAGCCTCTCTTCCTGCGGGAGCACTGGGGCTCGATCGGCTACGACGGCGTGCCGATCGCCGCGGGGCTCGTCGTGGCGCTGCTCGGGAACGTGCTGATCTCGGGCACGCACGCCGTCAGCGATCTGATCGGAGACGCCGCCTGAGCAGCCGCCCCGGTCGGGCGAGCGCGCTACTGGATCTGGATCGTGACGCGCTTCACGAGCGTGCTACCCGAGCGAAGGTCGACGTGCCACGCACCGACCGGCAGGTTCGAACCTGACTTGATCGAGCTCGTCACGTCCGTGCCGGGTGACTTCGCCGCCGTCCCGAGGAGCTTGCCGTTCGGCTGGAACCACGAGACCGTCAACGGCTTCCCCGCGCGAGGCTGGCTCTGGAACTCGAAGTGGACGAAGGCCTCTTTCACGTGACGGAGCGTCGCGGAGGGATGCCCGCCGGCCGAGGAGCTCGCGAACGCGCGGTCGACGACGCCCTCGGGCGGGCTGACGAGCGAGAGCGTCTTGACCTGCGGCGGGACGCTGAGGTTGCCGCTCTTGCCGTCGATCGTGATCACGAACCCGCCCGGGAGGAGCTGCAGTCCCGAGTCCAGCTTCAGCGTGAGGCTGAACGGGCCCGCGGGCAGGGACAAATGCTCTGTCACGAGCTTCGAGCCGCCCGACCGCCGGAGCTGCACCTCCACCTGCGCGCTCTTCGCGATCCGACCGTGGACGAACAGCTTGCCGCTGCCGACGCTCGCGCTCCAGCTCACGGAGAACGCAGCGGCGTTGATCTCGATCGGCACGATCGGCGCGTTCGGAACCGGCGTGAACTTCGCCTTCACCGACGCGGCCTTCTCGACCTTGACGACGCACACCGCAGCATGCCCGCTGCAGCCGCCGCCGCTCCAGCTCGAGAACTGGAACCCCTTCGCTGCGCCCGCGTGCAACGTGACGGTCGTGCCCGGCTTGTAGCTCCCGAAGCAGACAGAGCCCGTCGCACCGCAGGTGATCCGGTCGGCGGCCCCGACGGCCTTCCCCGTGATCGTGCCGCTCCCCGTGACCGCGACCGCGAACGTGACGATGTTCGGCGGGATGAACGCTGTCGTCGTCGGGCTCGGGGCGATGATCACCGGCAGCGTCGTGGTCGTCGTCGGGGTCTGGGTCGAGGTCGAGGCAGACGTCGAGGTGGAGGTCGAGGTCGGGATCGCGCTGAAGGTCACGGTCACGGTTCCGCCGGCGGCGACCGTGCAGTCGGATCCGGTCCCGGTGCACGTGAGCCCCGACCAGCTGCCGACCCGGAATCCGGACGCCGGGTTCGCGTGCAGATCGACCGACGTGCCGACCGTGTAGCTCGCGGTGCACGTCGACGGGCAGTTGATCCCGCTCGGGGTGCTCGTGACCGTCCCCGACCCGCTCGCCGCGACCGTGAGTGCATAGGTCGTCGGTACCGAGATCGTCGTGAACGGGATCGTCGCGATGATCGCGCGGATGTGGAAGCTCGCGGTGACCGTCGCGGCGGAGCTGACCGTGCACGTCCCGGTTCCCGAGCATGCCCCGCCCCAGCCGCCGAACTCGAAGAGGCCGGACGACGATGCCGCCGAGAGGGTGACAGACGTCCCGCGGATGAACGAGGCCGAGCAGGTCGTGCCGCAATCGATCCCGCTCGGGCTGCTCGTGACCGAACCGGATCCCGTGACGGTGACCGAGACCTCGAACGGCAGCAGCAGGGGTTTCGTGATGATCGTCGTCGGCAGCGCCGCCCCGGCGCCCTTCGCTGCGTGGGCGTGCGCCGAGCCGGGAGCGAGCGCGACCACGCAGGCGACACCGAGGCCCGCGACGAGTGCCAGCCGGACGACGTCGAGCGTCCGCTTGCGGAAGCGCTGGTTCTCCGGCGGTTCCTGCACCTCTTGCCCGTCCACATTTTCCTCCCGGTGTGGCTGCGGATGCCCGATGAAGCTCGTTCGGCGCCGCGGGCCGCTACGACGACGCGATGATACGCCGCACCGCACCGGGGTTCAACTGTCGGTGAGCACCCCGTAGCCGCCGAGCGCGAGGAGCGCGATCGCCACGAGCGCGACGAGCCCGGGGATGAGCACGGCCAGGCGGCGGTCGAGCGACTCACGGAGCCGTGCGAGCCGCACGAGCATCTCGTCTCCTGCGAACGTCCTCGCCGCGAGGATCGCGAGCAGCGGGAGAACGAAGGTGGCGTTGAAGATCGCGAGCAACGTGATCTGCGTCGGGATCGCACGGTCGGAGCCGACCACGCTCGCGATCACCGCGAAATACGGGAGCGCCGTCGGAAGCTCGACGACGACGATCCCGGCTCCGACGAGGAGCGAGGAGCGGTCGACCCGCTTCGTCAGCCCTTCCACGTGATGTGCGACGCGCCGGCGCGCGAGCCAGAGCGTGACGGCGAGCACGAGCGTCACAGACCCGGCCGCGACCTCGATGAGGTGACGCGCCTCGGGGCCGGGTCGAGGCGCGACCGCCATCAGCGCCTGGCCGGGCCCGATCGCCAGGAGGACGCCGGCGAGAAGATTCGTGAAGAAGACGCCGGCGATGAACCCGACGAGGCTCGTCTCGGCCTCGTTCCCGGAGGCGAAGTAGAGCGCGGGGGCGATCGTCGCGGGATTCGCCGAGTCGACGATCCCGATCAGGAGCACCAGGGCGACGAGGTGCGTCACGGGCGTGAACGTGCGGGCGCGGAGCAGGGGCTCACCGAGCGCGCGGCGGTTTCATCCTCCGCCCCTTTGGACCACATGCTCTGGGCTCTAGCGGGGGTTCCGCACACGATCTCCGGAGGCGGAATCACCTTACTCTCGCCACGTGCTCGGTGAGGGGTGGAACATATTCCATCGGTGCGACTGTAAGCAATAGCCCGGGGAGACGGATTCCCTGCAACGTGCGCGAAAATTGTTCCCGCGTGCACGGATCCGGCCGTCCGCTGTTGTCCGAACGGAACACTGATCCTGGCTGGATCAGACGATGTCGGGTGCTGCGGCGCGCGCGGTGAGGAGCTCGATCGGGATCACCTCGAGCGCGCGGGCATGCGTCGCCCCGAGCACGACCTCGGGCGCGTGCCCCGCCTGGTAGGCGTCGAGCCACCGTGAGGCGCAGAGGCACCAGCGCTCCCCGGGCTTGACGCCGGCGAATCCCCATTCGGGGCGCGGCGTCGACAGGTCGTTCCCGACGCCCGCGCTGAACTCGAGGAAAGCGGCGTCGGCGATCACGCAAACGGTGTGGCTCCCGGCGTCGTCGGGGCCGGTCGAGCAGCAGCCGTTGCGGTAGAAGCCGGTGACGGGGTCGTTCGAGCAGGGAAGGAGATCCCCGCCGACGACGTTGACGTCGGGCTCGATGCTCACGGGGCGAACCCTATAGCGGGGCCCAGTCGTGAGAGGCGGATCGTCAGCGCCGGCGCAGCGGGGCGCGCTCGAGCGAGGGCGGCGTGTATCCGGCGTCGGCCGGGTTGAAGTTCGTGCCCGGCGGGACGATCTCGTCGATCCGGTCGAGGATGTCGTCGGAGAGCTTCACGTCGGCCGCGGGAAGCTGGCTGCGGAGGTGCTCGGCGGTCCGCGGGCCGATGATCGCCGCGGTGATCGCCCGGTGGCGGAGGACGAAGGCGATCGCGAGGTGGATCAGGTCGATCCCGGAATCCTCGGCGAGCACGGCGAGCTTCTCGGCCGCCTCGAGCTTCGCCTGGTTCCCGGGGATCGACATGTCGTAGCGCCACGGGAGCCGGCCCGCGCGGGTGCTCTTCGGGAGCTCCTGCCCCTTGCGGTAGCCGCCCGAGAGCCAGCCGCCGGCGAGAGGGCTCCACGAGAGGACGCCCATCGAGTAGCGCTCGCAGACGGGGAGCACGTCCCGCTCGATCCCCCGGACGAGCATCGAGTAGGGAGGCTGCTCGCAGACGAACCGCTCGCGCCGGCGCCGCTCGGCGACCCACTGCGCCTCCACGATCTCGTGGGCGGGGAACGTCGAGCTGCCGAAGTAGCGGATCTTGCCGGCGCGGACGAGGTCGGTGAGCGCTCCGAGGGTCTCGTCGACATCGGTGTCGGGCTCGGGCCGGTGCACCTGGTAGAGGTCGATCCAGTCGGTGCCGAGGCGGCGGAGGCTCGATTCGACCTCCTGCATGATCCAGCGCCGCGAGTTGCCGCTGCGGTTGCGGCCCTCGCCCATCTGGCCGTGGAACTTGGTGGCGAGCACGATCTGGTCGCGGCGCCCGGCGATCGCCTTCGCGAGGATCTCCTCGGACTCGCCCTGCGAGTACACGTCGGCGGTGTCGACGAAGTTGACCCCGGCGTCGAACGCCTCGTGGATGATGCGGATCGAGTCGTCGTGGTCGGTGTTGCCCCAGGCGCCGAACATCATCACCCCGAGGCAGAGGGCGCTGACCTCGACTCCCGTGCCTCCGAGCTGCCGGTACTCCATGCGGTCACGCTAGCGGCCGGGCTGCGGGTGGCGGCGTGCGTGCTGCGGCACGTTCTTGCCGTGTCCGAAAAGGACACCTACGCTTTGGGCTCGTATCTGCGGCGGCGGAGGATTCTGTGGTGTTCAGGTGGGGGATTGCGGCTTCGCTCGTTCTCGCGTTCGGATGCGCGGGCGCGGCTGCCGGAGGTGTGCCCACGGGCGCGACGGCGCGGTGCACCGACGGGAGCTACAGCTACGCGCGTCACCATTCGGGCGCGTGCTCGAGGCACGGCGGGGTACGTGCCTGGCTGACGACGGCGCCTGCGACGACTGCGGCCGGGACCGCGGAGGGGGCGTCGGTCTTGCTGGCGCCACGGTCGCGCTCGAGCGACTGCGTCCTCGGCCCCATGCCGGACCGAGCATGCTCGCCGGGGGCCTACGCGACGCGGCTGACGAAGGCGGTCATCTGCTCACCGTCGTTCACGACCTCCTCGGTGCGCGACGTGTCCGAGGCCGAGAAGCACGCGGTCGAGCGTGAGTACGGGATGGAGGTGCGCTCCTACGGCTCGACGCTCGAGATCGACCACATCGTCCCGCTCGAGCTCGGGGGCTCGAACGCGATCGCGAACCTCTTCCCCGAGAAGGCGGCCGCGAGGCCCGGCTACCACGTGAAGGACAGGCTCGAGGATCGGCTGGCAAGCCTTGTGTGCGGAGGCTCGATGTCGATCGACGCCGCGCGCCGCGGGATCGCCGCGAACTGGGAGCGACTCTACCGGCAGGTGTTCGGGCGGGCCGCGGTTTGAGAAGCCCGTCGTGCCCGTCGCGGTGCCCGAGGCTCCGGCGGCGGCCCCGGGGATCCATCGTCGCAGACGTGGCTGCTACGGGCACCGCGGAGACCGACGGCGTCCCGGCCCTCCGTAAGATCCTGGGCCCATGACCGCTCCTCCGCAATCCGACCGCCGAACCGACGACCCGTTCCCGATCGCGCTCGCCGCGCTGCTCGAGGAGTCCGGCACGAGCCTCACGGAGCTCGCCGTCCTCGCCGGCATCGATCCCGCAGAGCTCGCGCCGCTCTCGGACGGGACGAAGGAGCCGCCGCCGAAGGCGATCGAGAAGATCGCGCCGAAGCTCGGCGTGCGGCCCAGGTACTTCCTCGAGTACCGGATCGCCGTCGTCGTCGACGGGCTCGCACGCGACCCCCGTCGGGCGAACGAGCTCTTCTACTCGTCCCTCCCCAAGGCGGAGCGGGCGACGGTCGACAGCGACTCCTGGGACGACCGGTCGTTCGGGGAGGCGGTTCGCTCGAGGCTGCTCGAGAAGAAGCTGACCCAGGCCAAGGTCGCGGACGCCGTCGGACTCTCCGAGAGCGTGCTCAGCCAGCTGCTCGGGGTCCGGCGCCGGCTCGACGTCGGGCTGCTCCTCCGCTTTGCCGAGGCGCTCGACCTGAGTCCCGAGTCCTTTCTCGCCTACCGCGTCGAGCTCGTAGCGAAGTGGCTCCGCGACAACCCGGCCGAGCTCGCCCGCATCCTCGAGGCGATCGAGCGGCCCGTCGAGCTCGCACCCTACGAGGCCTGGGAGCCGCGTGAGCTTCCCGATCCGCTCGAGGTGTCGCTCGCCGACCTCGCGCGCAGCCTGATCGAGATCGTCGCGGTCGAGGGGCCCGTGCTCGGCGCCCGCGTCTACCGGCTGCGCCTGCAGGCGTCAGGGCTCGACTCGGAATCGCGCGAGCATCGCCAGGCGCTCAACCGCGCCTCGCGCGCCGCGGTGCACGCCAAGGTGCTCGTCGGGGTCAGCGAGCAGGCCGAGCCGTCACAGAAGTTCCTCATCCTCCGCCGCGCCGGAACGCCCGAGGTGAGCGTCCGCGAGCGCGGCGGGCGGCGGATCGTCGAGATCCCCCTCGCCGAGATCCGGGAGGTGATCGCGAGCATCCAGTCCCGCCGCGGCCGCGTGTCGGTCGAGTCGCTCCACAGCGAGCTCGCGGCGCTCTACGACATCGAGCAGCCGCGCGAGTCGGACATCGAGCACGTCAACCGGGCGATCACGGCACCCGGCCCGTGATCCACCGCCCTCCGCGGCTCACCTGAGCCTCCATCCGTAAGACGAGGCGGCCGCTTCGCCGATACTTCCGTGATGGAGCGGCGCGACGGACAGATCCTCTTCTCGCCTTCCGACCTGAACGGCTTCCTCGCCTGCGAGCACCTCACGGCGCTCTCCCTCTCCGGAACGCCCCGGCCCGCCGGGAGCGACCCTCAGGTCGAGCTCGTCCGCCGAAAAGGCGAGGAGCACGAGGCCGCCTACCTCGCGAAGCTCCGCGCCGAGGGGAAGGACGTCCGCGAGATCGAGCTCGACGGTGACTGGGCGGCCGCGGCCGCCGCGACCGAGCAGGCGATGCGCGACGGGGTCGCCGTCGTCTA
>DASZLW010000158.1:0-3181 GCA_035552175.1 Gaiellaceae bacterium
CATCCCGGTCGGACGCTCGGTCGTCGTCCCGGCGAACGGATCGCTGCCCAACATCATCCTCTCCCCCCGGAGCATCGTCCGCGTGCGCCGGGTGCTCGAGGAGGAGCGGTTCGATCTGCTTCACCTCCACGAGCCGATGACACCGGCCATCTGCACGGCCGCGCTCGCCTACGCGCGGTGCCCTGTCGTCGCGACCTGGCACGCTGCGGGAGATCTCCGTTGGTTGAGGGTAGGACGGATGGCGTGGGGGTACCTGATGGAGCGGATCGACGCACGGATCGCGGTCTCGCGGATGGCGGCGGAGTCCGCCGAGCGCTGGCTCGGGCCCGGGTACGAGATCGTCCCGAACGGCGTCGTCGTCCCCGAGCGTGCGGAGCCGGGCGGGCGTGAGGACACGGTCGTCTTCATCGGCCGCCACGACGCCCGGAAGGGACTGCCCGTCCTTCTCCGGGCGTGGCCCGGGATCCGCCGCCGCACGGGGGCTCGGCTCCGGTTGATCGGCACCGACCCGCTCCAGTACCGCCTGCTCCACGCCCGGCTCCACTTCGACGAGGACGGGATCGACGTGCTCGGGATCGTGCCGAACGAGGTGCGCGACCGCGAGCTCGCGGCCGCCAAGCTCTTCGTCTCTCCGGCGCTCGGCGGCGAGAGCTTCGGGATGGTGATCGTCGAGGCGTTCGCGGTCGGTACACCCGTCGTCGCCTCGGACATCCCCGGTTTCGCGGACGTGGCGGTGCCGGACGCGGCGACCCTCGTCCCGCCGGGCGACGAGCAGGCTCTCGCCGACGCGGTCGTCGCAGCACTCGCCGACGAGGATCGCCGGGTCGAGATGGGCCGTGCCGCCCGAAAGCTCGCCGTCGAGCGGTACTCCTGGATCGACGTCTCCGGCCGCCTCGAGCAGATCTACGAGCGCTTCGTGGCATGAAGTCCCGCGGGCTCCGGCTGCTTGCCCCGGTTGTCGCCCTCGCACTCGCGGCGTCGCTCGTCTGGTGGCGCGGGCCCGACTGGAGTGTCGTGCGCGACACGTTCACGGTCGTTCGCTGGCCCTGGGTCGTCACCGCCGTCGCCCTCAACCTGCTCTCGATCGTCGTCCGGTCGCTCGCATGGAACACGGTGATCCGCAAGGCGATCGCCGCGCCGCGCCCAGGCATCAGGGTCGTCTTCTCGGCGTTCTCCGTCGGCCTGTTCGCGAACGCCGTGCTGCCCGGACGCGTCGGCGAGGTTGCGCGTGCGGCGGTGCTCGCGAGGCGGCTGCCCGGACGCAAGGGCGTCTGGGCGACGTTGATCGGCACCGTGTTCGCGCACCGGATGTTCGACCTCTTCCCGACGATCGGGCTCGTCGTGTGGGTCGTGCTCGGCGCAAAGCTGCCGCACTGGGCCCTGATGACGATCGTCGTCGTGCTCGGGATCGGGATCGCGCTCTTCGCGTTCGCGATCGTCGGCGCTCGTGAGCACGGCTCGCGAGAGCAGGCGGGACGCGTCCTCGAGGGACAACTCGGGCGCGTCCGCTCGCTGATCACGCGGGCCCGCGTCGGTCTCGCGGTCATGCGGGAGCCCGTCGCCGCCGCCACCGCCGCGACCTTCCAGTTCCTCGGCTGGTTCTTCCAGCTTCTCGCGGTCTACGCGGCGATGCACGCGTTCCGGATCTACGAGCCGATCGTCGCCGCCGCGCTCGTGCTGCTGATGATGAACGTCGTGACCGTCTTCCCGTTCTGGCCCGGCAACATCGGGCTCGTGCAGGCGGCGGTTGCCGTCTCCCTCGCCCAGTACGGGGTCGACTACGGCAAGGGCTTCGCCTACGGGATCGGGCTGCAGCTGATCGAGGCGTCAGTCGGGATCGGGATCGGGACGGTCTTCCTTGCGCGGGAGGGGTTGTCGTACGCGATGCTCAAGGACTTCGAGCAGGCCTCGGAGGACGAGGAGCCGGCGTCGGTCTCGGCATCGACCGAAGAGCCTGCGCGCGTCTAGCCCGCCGCGTCGGGCTTCCAGGCCACGACCGTCGCATCGCGCGAGGCTGCGAGCTTCGCAAGCTTCTCGCACGCCTTCGCGAAGGCTTCGGCCGCGGCGATCGGGGTGTCGTAGCGCGCCTCCTCGATCTGCCGTACCTGCTCCTGGATCGTGTACGGGCGCCCCGCGACGCGCGTCCTGAAGCGGACGCTGACGGCGCCGTCGACGTCCCAGCCGTCGGTCGCCATCACGAGTGGCGGACGGCCCGGCTGCCACATCCCCTCCTCGGTCGGGAAGTAGTTGCTCGGGCGAAGCTGTGCCTCGAAGGTCAGCTTGCCTGCGGACTCCTCCATCAGCACGTCGATCGAGGCCTGGCCGGAGACCTCGGTGGTCAGCACGACGCCCTCGGTGTTCCAGGTTCCCTGCGAGGCGAGGTGCTCGTACGCCTCGGCGAGGCGAGCGTCGGCCTCCCCGAGAAGCTCGGCGATCCTGCCCCGCTGATCGTCGTCGAGCTGACCGAAGACGGGCGCGAGGTCGGGATGGTCCGAGATCGGAGTCGACGGCATGGCCCTATTCTTGCGACTCGGCCGGAGGCGTGTCGTCGAGGCGTCGGGCGAGCTCCTCGATCCGTCCCTGCGCCGCGGACAGCTCTGCGGCGCAGCGGCGGTAGAGCTCCTCGCCGCGTTCCCAGAGCGTCGCCAGCTCGTCGAGCTCGACATCGCCACGCTCGAGGCGCTCGACGATCCGTTCCAGCTCCGCCTGGTTCGCCTCGAAGCTCGGTTCGCTCACCCGCTCGTCGCTCCGAACGCGCCGCCCGCGACCTCGACGGCGAGCACCGTTCCGGCCGACGGCGGCTCGCGGACGAGCGTTTCGCCCGCGCGGACGATCGCGTAGCCGCGCTCGAGGGTCGCCTTCGGGGAGAGTGCGCGGAGGCGGCCGTGCGTCACCTCGAGGCGGGCGCCGCGGCGCTCGATCGCAAGCCTCGGCGCCTGGCGGAGGCGCGAGTGAGTCGCGTCCAGCCGCTCGGTGCGACGCTCGACGATCCTGCGCGCGCCGCGTTCGAGCCCGGCATGAGCCCGGTCGAGCCAGGCCCGCAGCTCGGCGAGATCGGGGACGACGAGCCGGCCCGCGACCGAAGGCGTCGAGGCCCGTACGTCGGCTGCGAGGTCGACGAGCGGCGTGTCCTGCTCGTGGCCCACCGCGGTCACGACCGGCACCCGGCAGGCTGCGACGG
>DASZLW010000159.1:0-7950 GCA_035552175.1 Gaiellaceae bacterium
GAGCTCGGGGCCGAGCGCGTCCTGGCGCTGACAGCCACCGCGACGCCTGCGGTCGTCGACGACATCCGCGCGGGCTTCGGGATCGCGGAAGCCGATGCGATCGTCACCGGCTTCTACCGCCGGAACCTCACGCTGCTCACGACGCCGGCGCCGGCCGCGGACCGCGACCGGATGTTGATCGATCGCCTCCGCACACGGCCGCCCGGCTCGACGATCGTGTACGTGACGCTCCAGCGCACCGCGTACCGGATCGCCTCGCTTCTCGCCGCGGCCGGGCTTCCTGCCCGCGCCTACCACGCGGGGATGGCGACCGAGGAGCGCGACGCCGTACAGGAGTGGTGGGCCGGCTCCCCCCGCAACATCGTCGTCGCGACGATCGCCTTCGGGATGGGGATCGACAAAGCGGACGTCCGTTACGTCTACCACCTCAACCTGCCGAAAGGGCTCGAGGCCTACTCGCAGGAGATCGGTCGGGCCGGCCGCGACGGAGAGCCGAGCGTCTGCGAGCTCTTCGCCTGCCCGGACGACGTCCCGACGCTCGAGAACTTCGCGTTCGGGGACACGCCCACCCGGGAGGCGCTCGACGGCCTGCTCGCGCAGATCCTGGCGCATGAGCCCGGCGAGGCGTTCGCCGTCTCGGAGTACGACCTCTCGACGCGGCATGACGTGCGGGGCCTCGTGCTGAAGACGATCCTGACCTACCTCGAGCTCGACGGCCTCCTCGTGCAGGGCACACCGTTCTTCGCCGGCTACAGCCTGCGCCCGGTGTCGGGCTCCTTCGAGGACGTCCTCGCGGCGTTCGATCCGGCGCGCGCCGATTTCCTGCGCCGACTCGTCGAGAGCGGCAAGACGGGGCGAATCTGGACGCACCTCGATCCGGACGAGTCGGCTGCGTCGCTCGGCGAGGAGCGCAGCCGGATCGTCGCCGCTCTCGGCCATCTCGAGGAGCGGGGCCTTGTCGAGCTGAAGGCCGCCGAGGCGCGACAGCGATTCACGTTGATCCGCCGGCCGGAATCGCTCTCCGAGCTCGGCGACCGGCTGGCCGAGCGCTCGACCACGCGGGAGCAGACTGAGATCTCGCGGATCGCGCGCGTCGTCTCGCTCGTCACGCATGACGGATGCCAGGTGAACGCCCTCGTCGGCTATTTCGGCGAGGAGCGCGAAGGGCCGTGCGGCCACTGCACCTTCTGCCTCTCTCGAGCGCCGCAGGCGCTGCCGGAGGCCGCGCCGCTGCCGGCGATCGACACACTCGTCGACCGGCGAGCGCTCGCATCCCTCCAGGCCGCCCATCCCGGCGCCCTCGCCCTACCGAGACAGCTCGCCCGGTTCCTCTGCGGGCTGACGAGCCCCGCCACCTCGCGCGAGAAGCTGACCCGCGATCCCCTCTTCGGCGTGCTGGCCGAGCACCGGTTCGCCGGCGTGCTCGAGTGGTGTCTCGAGGGGGCGGCCCGTCAGATGCACGGATAGCGACGACGCAGGTGCGCGAGCTCCGTCCCGGCGGGAGGTTCCTCGCTGCCGCGCGCCGGGCTTCCGGGCGGCCGACGGGTCAGGATGCTTCCGGCAACGGCCGGGGGCGGAGCCCCGGAGCGACGAGGCGGCGGCCGTCGCGCTCGTAGATCACGTCCACCGAGTCGTATTTCTTGTGCGATCCGGTCACGCCGAGGGCGACGAGGAGCCACTGGAGCTTGCTCATCTTGACCTCGGGCTCGAGGGGGCGCGGGAAGACGAGGGCCTTCCCGACGAGGCGATAGTCGACGTCGGGCTTCTGCGGGATGCCGTTCACATAGACCTCGAGTGGGCTCTCGATCTCCGCTGGAAGGTCGAACCAGGACTCGGCGGCGGCGGGCTCGATCACTGCCTCAGGCTAGCGGCGGGCGTCGGGTGGCGAGTCCGGAAGCTCAGGCCGTCCCGGGCATCCACGGCACTCGCCAGCCGCCCGGAACGAGCGCGTTTCCCGCTGCCGGGCCCCAGCTTCCCTTCGGGTAGGGGAGCGCTCGGGTCTTCGCGTCGAGAAGCGGTTCGACGATCCGCCAGGCCTCCTCGACCGTCTCCTGACGGGTGAAGTATGTTCGGTCGCCCTTGAGCGCGGCCTCGAAGAGCACCTCGTAGGGCGTCGGGCCTTCGCCTCCCTGGCTGGCGAAGTCCATGTCGAGAGAGATCGGCTCGGGGCCCGTCCGGTCGGCGCGGTGCGCCTCGAGAACGATCTGGATGCCGGGCGTGGGATCGATCCGGACGACGAGCTCGTTCGCGCTCGGTTGCCTCCTGGTGGGCAGGAAGCCGAGCGGCAGCGCCTCTCTGAAGATCAGCCGCACCTCCGTCTGGGTGGCCGCGAGATGCTTCCCCGAGCGGATGAAGAACGGGACGCCGCTCCACCGGTCGTTCGCGATCGCGAGCTCGAGCGCGGCGTAGGTCTCGGTCGTCGAGCGCGAGGAGACACCGGTGGTCGCTCGGTAGCCGGCGTACTGTCCCCGCACGTACCGCGCCGGATCGGCATTGCGAACCGAGCGCAGCAGCCCGTGCCGCGCGCCGTCCAGCGTTCCCGCCGAGCCAGGCGCCTCCATCGCCGCTGCGGCGAGCAGTTGCAGCAGGTGGTTGACGACGACGTCGCGCAGCGCGCCGACCCGGTCGTAGAACCTCCCGCGATCCTCGATCCCGAAGCTCTCGGCCATCGTGATCTGGACGCTCGCCACCTGCTCACGGCTCCAGACGGGCTCCAGGATCGCGTTCGCATAGCGGAGGTACATGAACTCCTCGAGGCCGAGCTTCCCGAGAAAGTGGTCGACCCGGAAGATCTGCTCCTCGTCGAGCGACCGATGCAGCTCCGCGGCGAGCGAGCGGGCGGAGGCGAGGTCGTGGCCGAACGGCTTCTCGATCACGGCGCGCGCCTTGGGGGTGAGCCCAGCCGCGGCGAGCCCCGCGACGACCGGGCCGAACAGCCCCGGCGGCGTCTCGAGGTAGAAGACGGGCGCGCGCGGCTTGCCGATCCTGTCGGCGAGCCGGAGATAGGTGTCGGAGTCCTCGAAGTCGCCGGAGACGTACGACAGCCGCGCCGCGAGGCGATCGAACACCTTCGCCTCGATCTTCTCGCCGCGGGCGCGGATCGAGTCGCGCATGTGCCGGCGGAGGCGGGCGATGGTCCAGTCGTCGACCGCGACGCCGACGATCGGGCACTGCAGGAGCCCGCGACGCTCGAGCCGGTACAGCGAGCGGAAGGTCATCTCCTTCGCGAGGTCGCCGGTGATGCCGAAGACGACGAACACGTCCGCCGCGGGTTGCTTCGCCATGCACCCGCACTCTGCCAGGCGTAGGGTTCGAGCGGCCGGGGTTCCGGCCGGGAAGGGAGCGATGGTCGGGAAGCGCAGCGTGCTCGCGGTCGATGTCGGCGGATCTCACGTCAAGGTGCTCGCGAGCAACGAGACGGAGCGCCGCCGAGCGCTGTCGGGCCCGACGCTGTCGCCGACGGAGATGGTCGCGGCCGCGCTGGGCGCCGCCGCAGGCTGGCACTGGGAGGCGGTCACGGTCGGCGTGCCGGCACCCGTTCACGGCGGCCGGGTCATCACCGAGCCCTTCAACCTCGGCAAAGGGTGGGTCGGCTTCGACTTCGAGGCGGCGTTCGGTGTCCCGACCAAGGTGATGAACGACGCGGCCATGCAGGCCCTCGGGAGCTATGAGGGAAGCGGGACGATGCTCTTCCTCGGGCTCGGCACGGGCCTCGGGTCGGCCCTGATCGCCGACGGCGCGATCGAGCCGATGGAGCTCGGTCACCTGCCCTTCAAGAAGCTGACCTTCGAGGACTACGTCGGCGAGCGGGGCCGGAAGCGGTTCGGGACGAAACGCTGGAAGAGGCTCGTGGCCGAGGCCGTCGCGGCGCTCACGGCTGCGCTCGAGCCGGACTACGTCGTCCTCGGCGGCGGGAACGCGACGAGGCTCGACGAGTTGCCGCCGAAGTCCAGGCTCGGAAGCAACAACAACGCCTTCGAGGGCGCCTTCAAGATCTGGGAAGCCGAGACCTGAACGTGTGGGGCCGGGCCGCGATCGGCATCCTGATCGGCCTCGTGGGAGCCGTTTTCTTCGGCCAGGGGATCGGCGTGATCCACGGCTCGGTGATGACGGGAGAGGCGCAGTGGGCCGTGATCGGCGCGGTGCTGCTCGTCCTCGGCGTCGCGCTCCTCGCCTGGGCGTGGCGGATCCACCGAGTGCCGTCCTGACCTCGACTCGTCCTCGTCGCTCCCACTCGGTGCCAGACGACGAACCGACCGAGCGCCGAGCGCCGCCGAATCACCTGCTCAGCCGCGATTCCGGCGTCAAAATCTGGTGTCAGACACCCGGGTTTTAAGCGATTGCCCCTCGGGATCCCCGGCGGGACTGCTCGCACCTCGCTCGAACTGTCCGTCTCCTCACGCCGAAGGAGGGGGACGGGCGGCACGATCGGGCCGCACCTCGAATGTCGCTGTCGCTTACCCCGCAGAGCACTCGTGATCGAGACGATCCGGGGCCGGCACCGCGACTTGCGGCTGCCGGCCCCGGCTTTCGGGCCGGACTATGCGCGATCCGTCCGCGAGCGCTCGGCCTCGGCGGCCTTCTTTTCGACCCGGCGCTCCTTGAGCGTCTTCTGGGCCACTTTCTTCAGCGGCTTCTTCGGTTTCTGCGAGCCTTTCACGAGCTTCCTTCCGGTAGACGTCCTCAACGTAGACTTTTCGGCGCGCACGAGGGCGCACCCGGTCCGCGGGCAGGGACGATCCCACCTCGCCTTTCTTCGCACGACGAGAGCCGGCACCTCCTTCAGCCCGCAAGCGGACGACGGGCGCAAAGAGGGAGCGCTGATGGATCTCGAGTGGTTGAGGAAGGATGCGAAGGCGCTTCGGCGCGGGTTCGCATCAGGTGATCCCGCGTCGATCGTCCGGGCCGAGCACGTGCTCGGCGTCCGGGCGCGGGAGCGGTTCGGGTTGAGCGACGCGCAGCACGTCGTCGCCGTCGAACACGGATATCGGACGTGGCCGGAGCTCCGCCGTCGTGCAGCCGCGGTGCCGGTGCCGCTCGAGCAGGCGCTCTACCTGGGAGATCGGGAGGCGGCCGACGAGATCGCGGAGCGGACGCCGGAACCGCTCGCCCTCTGGACGGCGGCGGCCCTCGGCCGGCTCGACCTGCTCGCGCGGGTCCACGGGACACGCGAGGCGGCCACGCACCGTCCGGATCTCGCGCGTGCCGGGTGGCCCCCGGCGCCGCCGGCGTCCCACGACGAGCAGACGGTGGTCGACGAGGCCCTCTGCTTCGCCTCGATCAACGGGCGCGACGAAGCGATCGAATGGCTTCTCGATCATGGAGCGGACGTGAACGGCGCACCGTATCTCGGGATGACGCCGCTCCATTTCGCGGTTGCGTTCTCGCGACCCTCGACCGTCAGGCTCCTGTTGGAGAGCGGCGCCGACCGCGTCGCGCTCGACGAGATTCGCGGTCGCGTGCCCGCCGCCTGGGCGCGTGGCGAGCGGCGGCGGATGCTTGCCGGGCTCATCGACGGGATCGAGACCACGCACGAGTACGGGCCGGGAAAGCCCGTCCACCTGCGTGTCGATTTCCGCCGCTTCCCGTACGTGCTCGACGGTGGCCGTGCGGTCGAGCTCGGCGGCCGGCCAGATGGCTGGCGCGCCGCCGCCGAGCGAATCGCCCGCGACCGCATCGTGAACGTCAGCCGGAGCGGCGTCGTCTCACTCCCGGTCGTGCGAGGGGGGCCGGGGTTCGACGCCATCGTCGAACGGATCGCCGATGCCTCGGTCGAGCTCTACGAAGGCATCCTCGAGCTGGACGGATGAGGACGGGCGGCAGGTAGGAATATCAGGATGCTCGAGCTCCGCCCGAACTGCGAGCTGTGCGACGTCGACCTGCCGCCGGAGTCGACGGAGGCGCGCATCTGCTCGTACGAGTGCACGTTCTGCGCTTCGTGCGTCGACGGCGTGCTGCGCGACGTCTGCCCGAACTGCGGAGGCGGATTTCAGGTCCGTCCGGTTCGGCCGGCCGGGGCATGGCGGGAAGGCACAGGGATCGCGAACGATCCGCCCGGAACGCGGCGCCGGTACACGCCCTATTCCCGCGAGGAGATCGGCGCGTTCGCCGAGACGCTGCGCGAGCGCGCTCCGGAGGCGCGATAGCCGATGCCGATTCGCCTCGAGCCGTTTGCGGAGAAGCACCTCGGGCTGCAGCTCGATGCGCTGATCGCCGACCCCGACACCCATCGCTTCACGCGCGTCCCGGTTTCCCCGCCCCCGGATTTCCCGCAGATCTGGCTCGGTCGCTACGAGCAAGGCCGCCGCGACGGAACGCGCGAAGCGTTCGCGATCTGCGACGAGAACGGCGAGTTCCTCGGGTTGACGATGGCGCCGCGGATCGGCCGCGAGTCGCGGACCGCCGAGCTCGGATACGTGCTCTCGCCGGCGGCCAGGGGCCGTGGGATCGCGACCGAGGCGCTCAGGCTGACGAGCGAATGGGCCTTCGGAGAGGGAATGCTGCGGCTCGAGCTCCTGATCAGCGCCGACAACGCCGCGTCGAAACGGGTCGCGGCGCGCGCTGGCTACCTCTTCGAGGGCGTGATGCGGTTCACCCACCTCAAGGCCGACCTCCGAGGCGACACCGAGATCTGGTCCCGGCTTCCGACCGATCCGTAGGGACGCGCAAGGAAAGGGAGGTGGGGGCGTGCGGGCGCACGCCCCCACCACGATGCGGCAGCTTGGGCAGCTACCCGGCCGGCTCTATCCGACTCCGATGAAGCCGAAGAGGCCGTGCGACTCGCCGCTCGGGCCGGCGGCGAAGTACAGGTTGTTCGTCGGTCCGGCGGAGGCGCCGTTGCCGAAGGCGATCGCCCAGAGGCCGTCGATCACGATCGGAGCGCCGCTCGCGACCCGGATCTGCCCCTTGTACACCCACTTCGTCGCCGAGATCGACTGGTAGGCGCTGATCCGGCCGTTGCCGAAGTTGCCGACAAGGAGGTCACCGCTGTAGGCGCCGTAGTTGGACGGCGCCATCGCGAGCCCCCACGGAGCGTTGAGCGGAGCGTTCGCCTTGCCCTTCGACGCGACATGCGCGACGAGCGTCCCGTCGGGGGTGAACTCGTCGACGTAGCCGGCGCCGCCGAGCGGGACCGACAGCTTCTTCGTCGCATCCTGCTTCGCGTACGTCACGAAGATGTTCCCGCCCAGGGCCTGGACCCCGAACGGAGCCCAGCCGGCAGGGATCGCGGGATCCTTGAACGGCAGCGAGAGCGGCTTGAACGACGCGTCGAACGAGTCGATCCGCGCGTTGTGGAAGTCGGCCGCGTAGAGCCGGTCGTTCGCCGTCGCGAGGCCGGTGTACTCGGCACCGGCCGCGGAGTTGTCCACCGCGACGATCGCGTTCGTCGCGTTCACGGTCGGCGACCAGCCGAGGATCTGTCCCCCGAGGGTGTCGAACAGGAACCGTGCGGCTCCGCTCGAGCCGTTCTGGCTGATCACGAAGTCGACCGTCCCGGGGTTGGCGATGGTTCCCGTCGGGCCGCCGGCGACCGTGACGACTGTTGCGTTCTTCGAGCCGACGCCGGAGTAGAGCGTCGAGGTATTCGACTTGTTGTTCGAGATCCACCAGGGCGAGGTGGCGCTTGCCGAGAGACCCCACCCGTTGACGAGCGCCGAATCGGCGAGCGGTGCGGTCACCGAGGGGCCATCGGAAACGAGCGGATAGAGGTTGTAGGCGACGAGCGAGCTTTTCGCCCCGGCGCTTCCGGCAACAGCGAGGACTGCGATGAGGCAGAGACCGAGTACGACGACCCGGCTTGGAGCCAGCACTTTCGACATTCGATACCTCCCACGTGGGGTTCACGTTTTCCCTTCCGGCAAGGAATACGGGAGTTGCATCCGTGCGGTTTCGTCGCATGCTGCGGCTGAAGCTCGTTGCGAACGTGCCGACTACCTTCGCCGGCAGGCT
>DASZLW010000160.1:0-2460 GCA_035552175.1 Gaiellaceae bacterium
GCGCCTCCTCGAGAACGTCGAGGCAGTCGTCCACGGCAAGCAGGAGGAGATCCGTCTCGTCCTCGCGGCGCTCGTGAGCGGGGGCCACGTCCTGTTCGAGGACGTTCCCGGAACAGCGAAGACCGTGCTCGCGCGCGCAATTGCCGGCAGCGTCGACGGCGCAGTTCCCTCGAGGATCCAGTGCACCCCGGATCTGCAGCCGACCGACGTGACAGGGCTCGGTGTCTTCAACCAGGAGACGCGAAGGTTCGAGTTCCAGCGCGGACCGCTGTTTGCCAACGTCCTCCTCGTCGACGAGATCAACCGCGCCATGCCGAAGACGCAGTCGGCGCTGCTCGAGGCGATGGCCGAGCGTCAGGTGACGGTCGACGGGACGACACACGAGCTGCCGGACCCCTTCCTGCTCCTCGCGACGCAGAACCCGATCGAGTACGAGGGCACGTTCCCGCTTCCAGAAGCGCAGCTCGACCGGTTCGCGGTGACGCTCAGTCTCGGTTACCCGTCCGAGGACGAGGAGCTCCGGATCGTCCGGGAACAGCAGCACGGGCATCCGCTCGACGCGCTCCGGCCGGTCGTCGGCCTCGCGGAGATCGGCGAGCTGAGACGGGCGTGCGAGGACGTGTACGTCGACGAGCTCCTCGACCGCTGGATCGTCCGGCTCGTTCGTGCGACCCGGTCGCTCGAGGAGGTCGATGTCGGTGCGTCCGTCCGCGGGTCGCTCGCGCTCGTCAAGCTCGCGCGCGCCTGGGCGCTCCTCCACGGTCGCGCGTACGTCCTTCCGGCCGATGTGGAGCAGCTCTTCGTCCCCGTGCTCGGGCATCGCCTGCTGCTCGGGCCGGCGTACCTTGCCGAAACGCGCGGAGTGCCGCGCGACGAGGTGCTCATTGCTCTTCGCGACCGGTGCGTCGCGCTCGCTCCTCCGCCGCGGCCCGACTGGGCCGAGGGCGATGCCGGAGGCTGGGCCGGGCACCGCTCCACAACCTGACAGCCACCCATGCCGGCACGCGCACGCAGCGTCTTCCCGCTCGTCCCGAGATATCGCGTCGCAGGTCTGCCGCTTGGCGGCTCGGCGAGCCTCCGCCGCGGGCACGGATCGGACGTCGCCGGCTCGCGAGCCTACGTTCGCGGCGATCCGGTGGCGACGATCGACTGGCGCGCGAGCGCGCGGCTCTCGACGGCGCGCGGCCGGCCGGAGTTCGTCGTCCGCGAGCGGTATGCGGAGGAGTCGCCTCACGTGGTCGTGCTCCGGGACAGGCGTCCGGCGATGCGCCTCTATGAGTCGCCGTTTCCGTGGCTCGCGAAGCCCGCCACGGTCGAGGCGGCGATCGCGGCGATCGGGGCGAGCGCTGAGGCAGTGAATGCGCCGGTCGTCTACCTCGATCACTCCGGGGGCGATCCTTACTGGCTTCCGGCCGGCCGCGGGATCGCCGAGCAGATGGAGGCCCGCGGGCGTCGGAGTGCCGATACGGCCCCGCCCGATGCGGTCCGGCGCGGGCTCGAGTTCCTCGGACGGCACCGGAGCGGCCTCTCGTCGGGAACGTTCGTCTTCGTGCTCTCGGACTTCCTCGGCACGCCCGTTCCCGATTCGATGTGGCTCACGATCGCCGCCCGGCGCTGGGAGGCGGTGCCGGTGGTGGTACAGGATCGACGGTGGGAGCAGAGCTTCCCGCCCGTCGCCTCGCTCGTCCTCCCGCTCGTCGACCCCGAGACCGGCGCCCGCGTCGACGTGCGGTTGTCGCGGCGCGGCGTGCGTGAGCGTCGCGAGCTCAACGAGCGGCGCCGGCGCGATCTGCTCACCGGCTTCGCTCGGCTCGGGCTCGATTCCGTCTTGCTCGATTCGAGCGACCCCGACGAGATCCACCGCCGGTTCCTCGAGTGGGCCTCACGCCGGCGCCGCTTCGGAGCTCGCCGATGATCCGCTCGGTTGTCGCGGCGGCAGTCCTCGTGCTCGTCTTCTCGGCCGCCGACGCCTCTGCGGCGGCGCCGATCACGATCCGGCCGTCGATCGCCCCGTCCCGCGCGTCGTTCGGCGACACCGTCGTCGCCAGGATCACGATCGAGCTCGACGCGGAAAGCGTGTCTGCCGCGACTCTCGACGTTGCGCCGAGCTTCGGGCCGTACGTCGAGCTCGGGGCGCCGAGGATCGAGCGTCGTCGATCCGGCGGCAAGGAGACAGTCACCTACAGCTACTCGATCCAGTGCCTGACCGACGGATGCCTGCCGGGGAAGGAATCGGCGGTCGTCCGGTTCCCCCGTGTCACGGTCACCGGCCGGTCCAGCGCTCGCACGGTGAGAGCATCGGCGAGCTGGCCGGCTCTGACGGTGCGCTCGCGGCTCGCGCCCGCCGATCTCTCGCGGGCGCCGAGGTTCCGGCGGCCGGCGACCGTGCCGCCCCCCTCCTTCGCCGTCCCGGGGGCCCTGACCGTGTTACTGGTCGCGCTCGCGGCTCTCCTCGGCGTC
>DASZLW010000161.1:0-5777 GCA_035552175.1 Gaiellaceae bacterium
GCCCTGGTAGGCGTCGGGCGTCCACATGTGGAACGGTGCGGCCGAAGCCTTGAAGGCGAGGCCGGCGATGATCATCGCGAGGCCCAGCACGAGCAGCGAGTCGTGCCGGTGGCTCGCAGCGGCGATCCGGTCGAACGAGAGCTGGCCCGTCGCGCCGTAGACGAGCGCCGATCCGAAGAGGAGCGTCGCCGATCCGACCGCGCCGATCACCAGGTACTTGAGACCCGCTTCGAGCGAGCCGACGAGGTCGATGTCGATCGCACACATCACGTAGAGGGCGATCGAGAACCACTCGAGCCCGATGAACAGGGTCATCAGGTTCGAGGCCTGCACGAAGAACGCCATCCCGGCGCCCGCCGCCGCGAGGAGCGCGTAGTACTCGGCGATGTTCTCCTCGCGCATCCGCTCGCCGTACGCGATCAGGACCGCGACGATCCCGCAGCCGGCGACGATGATCTGCGCCACCGCGGCCCAGCGGTCGCGGAAGATCGCGTCGGCGACGATCGCCTTTCCGTACACGCTACGGTCGTCGACGAGGATCGCGAAGACGAGCGAGGCCGCGAACCCGGCGCCGCAGACGACCGCGGAGATCGGGCGGCGCATGAGCTTCGGCGCGAAGACCGCGACGAGCATCAACAGCGCGGTCGCGCCGAGGAGCGCCAGGGAGGGCGAGATCGCGAACCAGTCGACGTGCGGCTTGGTGATCATGCGGCGGTGTAGCGGAGTTCAGGGTTCGACCGAAGGAGCGAGAACGATCTGCCGTAGAGGCACGCCGCCGAGTACCGCGGCTCGGAGAGGCGGACGGTCAGGCTTCCGGCGGCGAAGATGCTCGCCGCTCCGCCCGTCGAGAAGCCAGCCGCACCCGCCTGCTGCCGGCAGCCGGCCCGAAGGGCGAGGAGGCTCGACGAGCTCGCATTTCGTGCGGCAGTCGGCGCGGCGATCGTTCCCGATGCCGCGAACACGCGGTCGCTGATCGATCCGGGCCAGGCGGAGAGGAAGAGCAGGATCGCGATCAGAGGCACGAGCACGGCAAGCTCGCCGCGTCGCAGATCGAGGGCGCTCTGGCTGACGGCCGAGCCGACCTCCCGGTGGAGGACGGCCGAGATCAGTCGGAGCATGTACATCGCCGCGAGCACGATCGCCCCGGCGCCGATCGCGGCCCACACCCAGCCCTGCTGGAACACGCCGGCGAGGATGAGGAACTCGCCCGCGAAGTTCGAGGAGAGCGGCACGGCGAGCGCCATCACGCCGACGGTCATCAGAACCGTCGCGAGCGCCGGCCGCCCGCGTGCCATCCCGCCGAGTGCGGAGAGCTCCCCGGTCGCGGCGCGGCGCTCGACCATGCCGGCGAGGAGGAACATCGTCATCGAGATCAGGCCGTGATTGACCATCTGGAGGACCGCGCCGTCGAAGCCGAGCGAGTTCGTCGCGAAGAGGCCGAACGTGATCAGGCCCATCTGCGAGAGCGAGGAGTACGAGACGACGCCGCGGATGTCGGGCGCCCGGAACGCCAGGAACGCCCCGTAGACGAGCCCGATCGCGGCGAGGGTCAGGATCGTGTCGCGGAAGTGGTGCACCGGGCCGGGGAAGTTGAAGATCGCGATCCGGAGGAAGCCGTAGGCGGCGACCTTCGAGATCACTCCCGACAGGAGCCCGGAGATCTCGGGCGGGGACTCGCGGTAGGCATCGGGCAGCCAGCCGTGGAAGGGCCAGAGTGGGGCCTTGACGGCGAAGGCGATCGCAAAGCCCAGGAAGAGCCAGTCGTTCGAGCTCGTGTGGACCTGCGTCAGGTCGAACGTCCCCTGCTGCAGGCCGTACACGATGATCGAGGCGAGCATCAGGAGCGAGCCGGCGACGGTGTACACGACGAACTTGATCGTGGCGCCGAGCCGTCCGGCCCCGCCCCAGACGCCGATCAGGACGTACAGCGGGATCAGCATCGCCTCGAAGAACGCGTAGAAGACGAGGAGGTCCTGGGCCGTGAAGACCCCGACGACCGAGCCGATCGTGAGCAGGAGCAGTCCGAAGTACGCGCGCGGGCGTTCCCGGCCGACCCACCAGGCGTACGCGCACGCTGCGGCGCCGCACACGGCCGTCAGCCCGACGAGCCAGAGCGAGAAGCCGTACTGGCCGACGTGGTAGCTCGAGTTCAGCTCCCGGAACCAGCTGTGCCGCTGCGCGAGCTGGAGCGAGCTGCTCCCGAAGTCGAACTTCTCGACCGCCTCGATCCAGAACGCGATCTCGACGAGCGAGACGAGCGTCGCGAGCGATGCGACCCAGGCGCGTGGCATCGGGCAGAGCCAGACGACGAGGCCGCCGGCCATCGGCAGGAAGATCAGGATCGTGGTCAGCCAGTGGGTCATCGCGTCGAGAGAAAGACGACGGCGAGGATCGCGACACCGCTCGCGAGGGCGAGCGCGTAGGAGCGGACGAGGCCGTTCTGGACACGGCCGAGCTCACCCGAGCCGAGCCGGAAGCCGCGGGTCAGCTCGCCGATCGAGCCGGCGATCACGGGCTGCTCGACGAAGCGGCCGAGCCCCTTCGAGAGGATGTCCGCGGGCCTGTAGAAGGCCGCGTCGTAGAGCTCGTCCCAGTAGAACTTCTTCTCGAAGAGGGTGACCGTTGCCGGCACCTTCATCGTCTTGACGGCGTACATCGCATACGCCACGTACATGCCGGCGGCGCCGAGGACGACGGCGCAGACCGACGCGATCGCCTCGTTGCGGTTGCTCGCGCCGACGAACGGCCGGGCGACGGGGTCGAGCCAGGTCGTGAGCGGGTGCCAGACACCGCCGAACTGCAGGAAGCCGCCGACGACGGAGAGACCGGCGAGCACGGTGACCGTCCAGACCATCGAGAAGGGCCCCTCGAGGTTTCCGTGCGGTTTGTGCAGGTGCTCCTGCGCGAAGGCGGACTGCTCGCCTCCGAAGACGACGAAGAAGAGCCGGAAGGTGTAGACGCCGGTGAGGAATGCACCGGCGAGACAGGCGGCGAAGAGGCAGTAGCCGAACGCTCCACGGTCGAGCGTCGCGGCGATGATCGAGTCCTTCGAGAAGAACCCGGCGAACGGGGGGATCCCGACGAGCGCGAGCGAGCCGATCAGGAACGCGCGCCTCGTGTGCGGCATCGCCTTCCCGAGCCCGCCCATGTTGCGGATGTCCTGCTCGCCGGTCAGCGCATGGATGACGATCCCGGCCGCGAGGAAGAGCAGCGCCTTGAAGAAGGCGTGCGTCATCAGGTGGAACATTCCGTTCGGATAGGCCCCGACGGCGGCCCCGACGAACATGTAGCCGATCTGCGACATCGTCGAGTACGCGATCACGCGCTTGATGTCGTTCTGGACGAGGGCGATCAGACCCGCCATCAGGAGCGTCGCGGCGCCGAGCCCGGCGGCGAGATCCTCGACGTGCGGGGCGTACTCGAAGAGCGGATGGGTGCGGGCGATGAGGTAGACGCCCGCGGTGACCATCGTCGCCGCGTGGATGAGGGCGCTGACGGGTGTCGGGCCCTCCATCGCGTCCGGAAGCCAGGTGTGGAGCGGGATCTGCGCCGACTTCGCGACGGCGCCGCCGAGCAGCCCGAGGGCGATCAGGTTCGCGATCGTGCCGCCGTGGGGAGCGGAGGCGAAGACGCCCGCGTAGTCGAGCCTGCCGGTGTGCTGGATCAGGAGAAAGAGCGCGAGCACCATCGTCGCGTCGCCGAACGCGTTCATCACGAACGCCTTCTTCGCCGCGGCGATCGCCTCGGGCTTCTCCTGGTAGAACCCGATCAGGAGGTAGCTCGAAAGGCCGACCATGCCCCAACCGGCGAGCAGCAGCAGCAGGTTGCCGCCCTGGACGAGCAGCAGCATCGAGAACACGAAGAGCGACATGTAGGCGAAGAACCGCCGTTCCTCGTCCTCGCCTTCCATGTAGCCGACCGAGTAGGCGACGATCAGCGACCCGACGCCGGTGACGATCAACATCATCATCACGCTCAGCTGGTCCGTCAGGAGCGTGAGGCCGAAGTGGTATCGGCCGGCCGAGAGCCACGTCCAGGAGGTGGTCGCGTGGACGCGCGACGAGGCGGACTCGCCCAGCATCGTGACGAAGGCGGCGATCGCGGCGGCGAAGGCGATCATCGTCGTCACGGTCGAGAGGTAACCGGCCGTCCGGCGCGGGATCCGGACGCCGCCGGCGGCGATCACGGCCGCGCCCGCGAGCGGTGCGAGGAGGCAGACCCAGGCGGCCGCGTCGACGGTGGTCATCCGCGCAGCGTCCGGAGCTTGTCGACGTCGAGTTCGACGTTGCGGCGGGCCATCGCGACGATCAGTCCGAGGCCGACGACGACCTCGGACGCCGCGATCGCCATCACGGCGATCGCGAACACCTGGCCGTCCTCGCGGCCGTAGTGGCGCGCGAACGCGATCAGGGCAAGGTTTGCGCCGTTGAGCATGATCTCGACCGAGAGCAGGATGATCAGCGGGCTGCGGCGGACGAGGACGCCGATCGCGCCCGTGACGAAGAGCATCCCGGAGAGGATCAGGTACCAGGCGATGTCAGGACCGTGCATCGCCGACCTCCCCGCCGACCATGTCGGCCGTGCCGGCGCCCTCGAGCGCGCGGGCGTGCGAGCCGAGCACGACGCCGCCGACCGCCGCGACGAGCAGCACGATCGAGGTCACCTCGAATGCGATCAGATGATCTGTGAGGAACAGCCGCCCGATCGACTCGGGCGTCCCGAACGAACGCGAGATGTGCGCCTCGTGGCTCAGCCGCCCGCCGGTCGTGAGGCCGACGGCGACGATCACCTCGACGAGGATCGATCCCGCTGCGAGCACGGTCGCGACGAGCCGCCACGACGGGCCGCCGGCCCACGGGGCCTGGTCGGTCTTGTCGCCGAGGTAGGCGATCACGAACAGGAACATCACCATCACCGCGCCGCCGTAGACGAGCACCTGTCCTGCCGCGACGAACTCGCCGCCGAGAAGCAGGTAGAGCACGGCGAGCGAGGCCAGGTTCCCGATCAGCGCGAGCGCCGAGAAGAAGGGATTGCGGAACGTGACGACGGCAAGGGCGCTCACGATGCAGCCGAATGCCGCACCGATCCACACGCACCAGACGATGAAGTTGGCCATGGTCTACGAGTTGGTCTGGTAGTACGGGATGGGCGTGTCGTAGAGGGCCGCGTCGGCCACCGGAACCTGCTTGCGCGGATCGGCGAGGAGCATGTCCTTCGTGTAGATGAGGTCGTCGCGGTTGTACTCGGAGATCTCGAAGTCGTTGCCGAGCGTGATCGCGTCGAAGGGGCACGCGAGCTCGCAGTAGCCGCAGAAGATGCAGCGGCTCATGTTGATCTCGTAGATGCGCGCGTAGCGCTCGCCGGCGGAGACGCGGTTCTCGGCGGTGTTCTCGGCCGCGACGACGCGGATGCAGTCGGCGGGGCAGGCGGCTGCGCACAGCGAGCAGCCGACGCACTTCTCGAGCCCGTTCTCGTGCAGGTGCAGCTTGTGCCGGCCCCGGAAGCGCGGGTACACGGGCCGGATGAACTCGGGGTACTGCTGCGTGATCGGCTTCCGGAAGACCTGCTTCAGGGTCACGCCGAAGCCCTTGAACGTGTTCGGGACGAGGGCGCTCATCCGCGCTCCCGGCGTCTAAACCCGGTGTCTGACACCAACAGCGCCCCGAAGAAAACATGAGTTGTGCAGGTTTGTTTCCGCCACGCGGGCGCATCCAGGAGGTTCTTTCCACCGTCGTCTGGCACCTGCTCGAACGCCCGCATCAGGAGACCCACACGAC
>DASZLW010000162.1:0-23513 GCA_035552175.1 Gaiellaceae bacterium
TCGGACTCGAGCGGCTCCTCCGAGTCGTCCTCATCGTCGTCCGGGAATTCTTCGTCCGGGGATTCCTCGTCGGGCGGCTCCTCCGGCGGCTCCTCGTCCGGCGGCTCGTCCGGCTCCGGCGGCAGCTCGTCGTCGGGCAGCAGCGACTGAGCTACTGGAGCGGGTGGCCCGTCTGGCACCCCGGCCCGAAGACCGAGGTCGGCGGCTGCGGCGCCGAGAGACCGGCCCACATCGCGAGGACGTTCTGGTTGTCTTCCGACGGGAGGATCACCGACTCGCTGCCCGAGGTCGAGGGCTCGCCCCCGAGACGGCAGTAGATCGCCTGCGACGCCGAGGCACGGAACTTCACCCAGCCGAGCTGGATCAGCTGCCAGCTCGAGAGGTCGGTGGCGAGCGGGCTCATCAGCGAGCTGCCGTCGAAGGGCAGATCGAGGAGGGTCGAGAACGACGTGAGCTTGGCGGTCGCCGCCTGCGTCACGGCCTGCTGGCGGGCGCCGCGCGTGAGGTCGTTCTCCGCGGGATCGAGCTGGTTCTCACGGATGCGGGAGTAGATCAGCGCCTGCTCGCCGTCCATGTGCTGCCGCCCGCGATGGAACCGCCAGCCCTTCCACTCGAGGCAGCGAGCTTCGGTCGCGTACGGGCAGTCGAAGCGGTTCGAGCGGATCGCCTCCGGGACGTTGATCGTGATCCCGCCCTCCGCGTTGATCAGATCCTTGAAGCTGTTGAAGTCGACCACGATCACATGGTCGATCGCGATGCTCGTGAAGTTGTGAACCGTTTTGATCGCAAGCGCCGCGCCGCCGGCCTGGTAGGACGCGTTGATCTTCGTGTTTCCGATCCCGGCGACCGGAACGAGGAGGTCGCGAGGGATCGAGAGGTAGGAGAGCCGGTGGTGCGACGGATCGGTGCGGATGATCATGATCGAGTCGGCGTGGCGGTCCCCGCTCCGGCCCGCCGCCGTCGAGCTGTCCGTGCCGAGCAGGAGGATCGTCGTGCCGCTCGTGAGGAGGAAGCCGTTGCTCTTCGCGAGGGCCGCGCGCGCGCCCGAGTCGCGGTCGAGGCGCTTGTTGGCGTCGCTCACGCCGCTCTGAAAGGAGAGGTAGCCGGCGATTCCCCACGCGATCGTGAGCAGGATCGCGACGAGCAGCACGACCAGCGTGACCTGCTTCCACGAGAGCCGGTTCAGCACCGGGATCAGACGCCTCGAGCTCCGTCGGCCGCCCGACGTCCTGGGCGCCTTCTTCGGCTGCGCCTTCGCCTTGCCGGGCACGGCAGGCACCTTGCCCTTCTCGCGCCCGCCCTTGTAGACGCGATACGGCTTGTCGTCCGGCGCCATCCGGCGAACTAGGCTACCCGCGGAGGTGACCGGCGGGCGCGTGATCGGGATCGACCTCGGCGGGACCAAGATCCTCGCCGGCGTCCTCGATCGGTCGGGAGGCCTCGAATCGGTGACGGAGCGGCTCACGCCGACCGCCTCCCAGGATGTGCTGCTCGACGCGCTCGTCGAGGTGGTCGACGAGTTGCGGACTCCCGAGATCCAGGCAGTCGGTTTCGGCGTTCCCGCGCGGATCGATCCGCGCACGGGAATCGCCTTCGGCGCCGTCAACACGCCGCTCGAGTACGTCGCGCTCCAGGACGTGCTCGAGTCGCGGCTCCGGCTGCCGGTCGGAGCGATCAACGACGGGGGCGCTGCGGCTCTCGCCGAGTTCGTCTACGGCGCTGGGCGAGGCTCGCGGGACCTGGTCTTGCTCACGCTGGGCACGGGTGTCGGCGGCGGGCTGGTCTTCGACGGTGAGCTGTACCGGGGCTGGGCCGAGGTCGGGCACATGGTGATCGTCGAGGACGGGGAGCCGTGTCAGGGCGCGTGCACCGGCCGCGGGCACGTCGAGTCGTACTGCTCGGGCCTCGCCGCCGACCGGGTCGCCCGTGAGGTGATCGGGCCGGGTGCGACGGCACGCGACCTCGTCGAACAACGGCATCCGGCTCTCGACCAGATCGGCCGCCGTCTCGGCGCGGCGGTCTCCTCGCTCGTCAACCTCTTCGACCCCGACGTGGTCGTGATCGGCGGCGGGTTCGGTGTCGCAGCCGGTGAGCGGCTGCTCGGCCCGGCGCGCCAGGTGATGCTCCGCGAGGCTCTGGCGCCGGGCGGGGAAGAGGTGCGGCTCGCCGTCGCCGAGCTCGGCGAGGCGGCAGGGGTGATCGGGGCGGGGCTCGTCGCGTTCGAGGCGCTGGGCTAGCCCTCGATGCCGCTCGCGATCTGCGCGACGCCGATTGGGAACCTCGCCGACGTCACCCTCCGCGTGCTCGAGGAGCTCCGGTCGGCGGAGGTCGTGCTGTCGGAGGACACGCGGCACACGCGACTCCTGCTCGATCGTCACGGAATCGCAGCGAAGCTCCTCTCCTACCACGAGCACAACGAATCCGCGCGGGTCGCGGAGCTCATGCCCCGGCTCGCGCAGGGGGCACGGATCGCGCTCGTCTCGGACGCGGGGATGCCCGGGATCTCTGACCCGGGGTCGCTTCTCGTTCGGGCGGCGCTCGCCGCGGGGCTGGCCGTGACGGTGCTACCGGGCCCGTCGGCGGTCGAGACGGCGCTCGTCGCGAGCGGGCTCGTCTCCGAGCGCTTCCTGTTCGTCGGGTTCCTGCCGAGACGTCCGGGAGAGCTCACGGCGCTCTGGGAGGAGCTCGCCGGATGGGCGTGGCCCGTCGTTGCGTTCGAGTCGCCAAGGCGCGTCCCGGCGACGCTCCGATCGCTGGCCTCGGCAACGCCGGAACGTCGGGTGGCGGTCTGTCGTGAGCTGACGAAGAAGTTCGAGGAGGTCGTCCACGGCACCGCCGGCGAGCTCGCGGCGCGGTTCGCTGAGGCGCCGAAGGGCGAGGTGACACTCGTGCTCGGGCCCGGCAGTCGGGAGCGGGATGCGGCGGTCGCCGAGACCGCGAGAGAAGCCGTGGCCGACCTCGTCGCGGCGGGGACCCCGAGGAAGGTCGCCGCGGAGGTCGTCTCGCGGCTCACCGGGCTCTCGCGCAACGAGCTCTACCGCACCTCGTTGTAATCTCTGTAATCAGACTTGACAACGATGTCGAGACCATCTATTCTGGTCGAACATTCGTTCGCAAAACTGACAACAGAGAGACCGCGAGGTGGTCCAGATGCGTTTGCGCCGATTTCTGCCGTGCCGATTCCAGCCGTTCCGATTTGGAAATCGTCTTCTCGCCGCGGTCGTCGCGGCACTCGTCCTCGCCGGACCGGCCGCGGCGTGGACCTGGCCCGCGAGCGGGCCGGTCCTGCTCCCGTACTCGTTCGATCCGGTGCACCCGTACGCCGCGGGTCAGCATCGAGGGATCGACATCGGGGGCGCGGCGGGTGAGACCGTGCTCGCCCCGGCCTCCGGCATCGTCTCGTTCTCCGGCACGGTTCCGGGCAGCGGGAAGTCGGTCACGATCCTGACCACCGACGGGTGGTCGGTGACGCTCACTCAACTCGGGTCGCTCGCGGTGGCCAAGGGCGCGACGGTCGCCGAGGGCGACGGCGTCGGGACTCTCGGCCCGAGCGGGGATCCCGAGGTGAGTGGGCCGTATATCCAGCTCGGGATCCGTCACGCCGACGAGGATCAGGGATACGTCGATCCGACTGGTCTGCTGCCTGCCCGGGTGCTCGATCCGCCGGTGACGGCCGGCCCGACCGATACCGGGCCGTCGAACGGCGCTGCGGCTTCGCCGGTGCCCGTCTCGGTCGCGCCGGCTGATGGGTCCGCCCCCGATCAGCTTGTGCCGCCGGCCGTCTCGTCCGCCGTCGCCTCGAGCCCTTCCGCCGACCCCGGAATCGCTTCGACACCTGCACCTGCAGCCGCACCTGCACCCGTGACGACGCCGGCGGCCGCGGCTCCGGCGCCGCCGCAAGCAGCCGCCGTTCGCGTGACGTCCATTTCGGGGAGCGCGCACACGGAGGCGGTTCGTGCGGCGAGCGCGGCCCCGCCCAACCCGGCGCCGCCCAACCCGGCGCCGCGCAACCCAGGAGCTCCCGCCCCGCCCGTCGTACGGGCTCAGGTCGTGGCCTCGGTTACGGCCCCGGCGACCGGCGCCGCCGTCCAGCCGATAGCACCCGCAGCACCCGCCGCTACAACCACAACAACCGCAACCCCTGCAACACCCGCGGCGGCCACACCTGTCGCCGCTCCCGCGGTCGAGGCAGTGTCCGCTCCGGCTTCTCGAGCCGTGCCCTCTCCCGTGCCTGCCCCTGTTCCCGTGGCCGTACCGGGCGGCCGATCGTCTTCGCCCGTGGCGTCGAGTCAGACGGTGACCCGGAACGATTCGACGGTGTCGCGAATCCTCGTGCCGGCCACGCTTTCGGGCGCAGCGGCTCTCGGACGGCGCCTTGCCGTTCCGACGGGCGTCTCCGGCGTGGCGATCATCGCTCGCGGCAAGCCCGTTGCGTCCGCGGGCCCGTCGGTCACCGTCCCACTGTCCGGACCGGTCGCCGCCGGCGCGGCGAGCACCGGACTGCGCTGGCTGGCCGCCGTCCTCCCCGCGCTCCTGTTGATCGCGCTTGTGGCCGAGTTCCGTCGGCGGGTCGCTCAAGCACCCCCTCGTATGATTGACCGCGATGACGAACCGGAGACGGAAGATCCTGGTTGCGCCCGCGTGGCCATACGCCGCGGGCCATCGGCACCTCGGCCACGTGGCGGGGTTCGGCGTCCCGTCCGACGTGTTCGCGCGCTACCACCGCTTGAAGGGCAACGACGTGCTGATGGTGAGCGGGACGGACGAGCACGGCACGCCCGTGATGGTGGCCGCCGACCGGGAAGGACTCTCCTACGATGACGTGGCCGATCGTTACAACGCGTCGTTCCGCGACGACTTCCGCCGGCTCGGGCTCGCATACGACCTGTTCACCCGCACGACGACCCGAAACCACGAGCTCGTCACGCAGGATTTGTTCCGCACGCTCTTCGAGCACGGAGCGATCGTCGAGCGCGAGATGCTCGTCTCGTTCTCCGCCTCGAGCGGACACACGCTCCCCGATCGGTACATCGAGGGAACGTGCCCGATCTGCGGCTACCCGGAGGCGCGCGGCGATCAGTGCGACAACTGCGGCAACCAGCTCGATCCGAGCGATCTGATCAATCCGCGCTCCAAGATCGACGGCTCGGTGCCGGAGTTCCGGGAGACGAAGCATCTGTTCCTCGACCTGCCGCAATTCGCGAAACGGATCGGGGAGTGGATCAGCACGCGCGACGACTGGCGGCCGAACGTTAAGAACTTCTCGCTCGCGCTGCTCGGTGAGCTGCGGCCGCGCCCCATCACGCGCGACCTCGACTGGGGCATCCGTATCCCGGTGGAGGGTTACTCGGACGACGAGAACAAGCGGATCTACGTGTGGTTCGACGCCGTGATCGGCTACCTGTCGGCGTCGATCGAGTGGGCCGCTCAGTCCGGCGATCCAGAGGCGTGGCGCGAGTGGTGGCAGAACCCCGATTCGGAGCACTACTACTTCCAGGGCAAGGACAACATCGTCTTCCACACCGTGATCTGGCCGGCGATGCTCCTCGGGTACGGCGCGGGCGGCGAGTACGGTGCAGGGCGGGGCGACCTTCATCTGCCGACGAACGTCGTTGCGACCGAGTTCCTGACGATGGAGGGAAAGCAGCTCTCGTCGAGCCGCGGCTACACGATCTTCATCCGGGACTTCCTCGAGCGCTACGACGCGGACGCGCTCCGCTTCTACCTGATCGCCGCAGGGCCGGAGACGCAGGACACGGATTTCACGTGGTCCGATTTCGTCCGGCGCAACAACGACGAGCTCCTCGCGAACTGGGGGAACCTCGTCAATCGCGTCCTGACGAACGCTCAGCGCAGCTTCGGTGTGGTCCCCGAGCCGGGCACGCTGACGCCGGTCGACGAGGCACTCCTCGACACGATCGCCGCGGGCTTCGACTCGGTCGGCGCCCTGATCGAGCGTGCGCGCTTCAGGAGCGCGCTCGGCGAGGCGCTCCGGCTCTCGTCCGAGGTCAACCAGTACGTCTCCGACCAGGCGCCGTGGGCACTCGTGAAAACCGACCGCGACCGTGCCGCCACCGTTCTCTTCGTCGCGCTCCGCGCCGTCGACAGCCTCAAGACGATCTTCACGCCGTTCCTGCCGCACACCTCCCAGGAGCTCCATGAGCTACTCGGGCACGAGGGCTATATCGCCGGCCCGCTCGAGTTCCGGAGCGTCGACGAGGGCGAAGGGCGCACGCACGAAGTGCTCACGGGCGACTACGGGAGCTGGATCCGCGGCTGGGAGCCGAGCGCATTGCCGGCGGGCCGCGTGCTCGCCGAACCGAGGCCGCTGTTCAAGAAGCTCGACCCGGGCATCGCCGACGACGAGCTCGGTCGCGCATGATCGACACGCACGCGCATCTCGATCCGGCCGAGGCCCCGGAGGTTCTGGCCCGCGCCCGTACGGCGGGCGTCACGCGCGTGATCACCATCGCGACGGAGGTCTCCGCGGCGTCCGAGACTCTCGAGCTCGCGCGGGTGAACGCGGGCGTCTATGCCGCCCTCGGCATCCACCCTCACAACGCGGCCGGCGATTTCGCGTCGGACCTCGACGAGCTGCGTCGGCTCCTCGCCGACGACCGGGCGGTCGCGGTGGGGGAGACGGGCCTCGACTACTTCCGCGACTACGCCCCTCGCGACTCGCAGCGGCGACTGTTCGACGCCGAGCTCGAGCTCGCGGCCGAGGTCGGAAAGCCGGTCGTGGTCCACACCCGCGCCGCCGACGAGGACACCCTCGCCGCCCTCGCCGGGTTCGGCGGCACCGTCGTCCTCCACTGCTTCTCCTCGCCGGCACTTCTCGAGCCCGGGCTCGAGCACGGCTGGTACTTCTCCTTCGCCGGCAACGTCACCTATCCGAAGGCCCCAGAGCTGCGCGAGGCCGCGGCCCGCGTGCCGGCAGACCGGCTGCTCGCCGAGACCGACAGCCCGTATCTCTCACCGCAACCCGTGCGCGGGCGGCCCAACGAGCCCGCCAACGTCATGCATACGCTCGCCGTTCTCGCCGGGGCACGCGCAGTCGATCCGGCCGACCTGGAGGCGCAGATCGACGCCAACGCCACGGCAGCGTTCGGGCTGTGAAGATCGCCGCCAAGAAGGAGCTCGGCCAGCACTTCCTCGTCGACGAGAACATCCTCGGCGTGATCGGCCGGCTCGCCGACCTCACGCCCGACGACGTCGTCCTCGAGATCGGCCCCGGCCTCGGCGTCCTCACCTGCTATCTCGCCGAGCGGGTCGGCCACGTCCATGCGGTGGAGCTCGACCGCACGCTCGAGCCTCACCTGGCAGCGATCCCACGGACCTCCCTGCACTGGGCGGACGCGCTCGCGTTCGATGCCGCCGCCCTCGAGCCGGCCCCCGGCAAGCTCGTCTCGAACCTTCCCTACAACATCGCGACGCCCCTGGTCGTCGAGAGCCTCGACCGGCTTCCCGGTATCGCGAGCTGGTGCGTGATGGTGCAGCGCGAGGTCGCCGACCGCTTCTTCGCCTCCCCGCGCACGAAGGCCTACGGTGCGGTGTCGGTCCTGATCCAGCTCGCCGCCGAGCGCACCGGGTTCCATCCCGTCTCGCGGGAGGTCTTCCGCCCGAGGCCGAACGTCGAGTCGGCGCTCGTCGCGTTCCGGCGGACACGACCGGGAATCGACGCCGGCCTGAAGCGGCTCGTCGAGGCCTCCTTCTCCCACCGGCGAAAGACGCTCGCGAACTCGGTCGCGCTCGCGGGCTTCGCGCCTCGCACGACGGCGGTCGGAGCGCTCGAGGCGATCGGCCGGAGCCCCGCCGCGCGAGCAGAGGAGCTCGATCCCAGGGAGTTCGAGGCGCTCGCCGCCGCGCTCCGATGATCAGCGCGCCGGCCCACGCGAAGATCAACCTCGCGCTCGTCGTCGGTGCGACCCGTTCGGACGGTCTCCACGAGGTCGTCACGATCCTCCAGCGCGTCGAACTCGCGGACACGATCTCGCTCGAGGTCTCGGATGAGCTCGCCGTCCAGGGCTTCGAGGCCGACACGATCGTCCGCGACGCGCTCGTAGCCGCGGCAGCCGCGGCCGGAGTCGCGCCGAACTGGCGGGTAGGGATCGACAAGCGGATCCCGGTCGCCGCCGGCCTCGGCGGCGGAAGCTCCGATGCCGCGACGGCCCTCCGCCTTGCCGCCGAACTGCTCGGCGAGGTTCCGCCGGGCCGGCTCGAGTCGATCGCCCGCAGCCTCGGAGTGGACGTCCCGTTCTTCCTCGACCCGGGCCCGAAGCTCGGCACGGGAGACGGCACGACGCTCGTGGGGATCGACCTCCCTCAGGACTACACGGTGCTCCTCGTCCTCCCGCATGACGAGACGAAGCACTCGACCGGCGAGGTCTACTCCCGCTTCGACGGCGCGCCAGGTTTCGAGGGACGGCGTGATGCGGTGCTCGCGATCTCGGCGGCGGGCCGGGCAGCCGACCTCGCCGCACTCCCGTCGAACGACCTCGCCCGCTCGCCGATCTCGGCCCGCCTTCGAGGCCTCGGAGCCTTCCGGGCCGACGTCAGCGGTGCCGGCCCGACCGTCTACGGCCTGTTCGGCGAACGAGCCGCTGCCGAACACGCCGGCCGGGAGGTCGAGGCGCTCGGCGAGGTCTGGATCACGACCCCCGCGTGGTAGCTTGTCCTTGGTAATGGCAGCGCGCGCGAACGTCCTCGAACGGCCGGCGTCCAAGCCCGCGATGTATCTTCGCGATCACCGGCTTCGGATCTCCGCCTGGATCGGGGGAGGCGAAGGGTTGATCACGCTGCTGTTCGGAACGGTCGCGCACGTGGCCGTCTACATCCTGGCCGTCGTCGCGATTGGTTTCTATGTCGCGACCGGGCGCAACTACACCTCGCCGACGGCGCGGCAGCTCACGTGGATCTTCGCCGCCTCGCAGGCGGTCGCGGTGCTCGTGCCGGTCGTCTACCACTTCGTCAAGTTCACCGTCGAGCTGGCCGTCGTGATCGTCGCGATCGTCGGGCTCGGCTTCCTCTTCTGGGAGCACAGGCGGAACTGAGCCGGCGCGGGCGGGCGCTGCCCGTTCCGGTCGAGGGGGCGGATCCGCTCCCGACCACGAGCTGTATGCACCACGTTCCAGGTCACCGAAACGGTGTGCGAGTATCCCGAAACCTCGTTGGGGCGTAGCCAAGCGGTAAGGCAGCGGGTTTTGGTCCCGCGATCCCAGGTTCGAATCCTGGCGCCCCAGCCATCCCTCCGAACCCCATGAACGATACGCCGATCGCAGCCGTCGTCCTCGCCGCCGGGCTCGGCACCCGCATGCGCTCGGCAACCCCGAAGCACTTCCACTCGCTGCTCGGCCGCCGGATGGTGGACTGGGTGATCCTGTCGGCGCAACACGCCGGAGCGCGGCCGATCGTCGTCGTCTGCTCACCGGAGGGCGAGAGTAGGTTCGACGGGCTCCGCACCGCCGTGCAGGCCGAGCCGCGCGGGACCGGGGACGCAGTCAATGCCGCGCATGCCGCTCTCGGCGACTTCGGCGGCGACGTGCTCGTCCTGAACGGCGACGTGCCCGGCCTGACCGAGGAGCTCGTGAGCGCGCTCATCCAAACGCATCGCTCAGCCGGCGCCGCGGCGACCGTTCTCTCGTTCAAGGCTCCCGACGCGCGGAGCTACGGCCGGATCGTGCGCGACGGCGCGGGCGGCGTCGCACGCATCGTCGAGGCTGCCGATGCCACCGCGGAGGAGCTCGCGCTGAACGAGGTGAACTCGGGCATCTACGTCTTCAGTGCGAAGAAGCTCTGGCCGGCCGTCGACCGGCTCGAGGCCCGCAACGCGCAGGGTGAGCTCTACATCACGGACACGATCGGCCACCTGGTGGCAGACGGCGAACGGGTCGCGCTCCACGTCGCGCCGGATCCGTTCGAGGTGGAGGGGATCAACACGCGCGAGGAGCTCGCCGCCGTCGCGGCAGGGCTCCGCGACCGGATCAACCGGCTGCACATGCTCGCGGGCGTCACGCTCCTCGATCCTGCGACGACCTGGATCGAGCCGGAGGTCGAGCTCGAGCCCGACGTGACGGTCCACCCGTTCGTCATCCTCCGCGGCGCGACGCGGATCGCCACGGGCGCCGAGATCCATCCGCATACGGTGATGGACAGTGCCGTGTTGGGTACCGGCGCGACGGTCGGGCCGTTTTGTTACCTTCGCCCCGGCACGGTCCTCGATGCCGATTCGAAGGCGGGTACCTTCGTGGAGATCAAGAACTCACGCATCGGGACAGGCGCCAAGGTGCCTCATCTCTCCTACCTCGGCGATGCCGAGATCGGCGAGGGAACGAACATCGGAGCCGGAGCGATCACCGCCAACTTCGCCCACAAGCCCGGCCGGCCGAAGGGTCGGACGCGCATCGGGAAGAACGTCAGGACCGGTGTCCACAATGCGTTCATCGCGCCGGTCGAGGTGGGAGACGGAGCATGGGTTGCCGCAGGATCGACGATCACGAAAGATGTCCCGCCGGATGCGCTCGCGGTCGGCCGCGTGCGCCAGGAGAACAAGGAGGGGTATGCAGCACGGGGCCGGGACGACTGAGCTCGTACTTCCGGGGCTCGAGGACGCGGAGCTCGGCTCGGTGAGCCAGCCGCAGCCCGGACACTGGATCGAGCGTGGGCCGCAGAAGCGGTTGATGGTCTTCGCCGGGCGCTCGCATCTCGAGCTCGCGGAGCGCATCGCGGAGCAGCTCGGCGTCCAGCTCGGCGCATGCGAGATCACGAACTTCGCGAACTCCGAGACCTATGTCCGCTACGACGAGTCGATCCGCGGCTCCGATCTCTTCCTCGTCCAGACCGGCTGCAACCCCATCGACCAGAACCTGATGGAGCTCTTGCAGATGATCCAGGCGGCGAAGCTCGGCTCGGCGAAGCGGATCACGGCCGTGATCCCGCTCTTCCCGTACGCCCGGCAGGACCGGAAGGCGAAGCCGCGCGAGCCGATCACCGCGCGCCTCGTCGCCGACCTGCTCCAGACCGCGGGCGCCGATCGCATCCTCACGATGGATCTCCACGCGGGGCAGATCCAGGGCTTCTTCACGATCCCGGTCGATCACATGACCGCGCTGCCGCTCTTCTCGCGCCACTTCCGCGACCTCGGGCTCGTCGGCGAGGACGTCGTCTCGGTGTCACCGGACACCGGTCGCGCGAAGCAGGCAGAGCGCTTCGCCGAGATGATCGAGGCGAACTTCGCGATCATGCACAAGTCCCGTCCCGCGCACGACGTCGCGATGGTGACCGAGATCGCCGGCCGCGTCCGCGGGAAGCGCGCGATCATCGGCGACGACGTGATCATGACCGGCGGCACGATGATGGCGAACGTGCGGGCGCTCGAGGAGCACGGCGTGAGCGAGGTCTGGCTCTTCGCGACCCACGGAGTCTTCTGCAACGGCGCCCTCGACGCCTTCGCAGCTGCCGACGGGATCAAGGGCATCGTCGTCACGGACACGGTCCCGATCGACCCGCGCTCGCGGCCGGAGAAGCTCACGGTGCTCCCGGTGTCGGGCCTGCTCGCCGAGACGATCATGAACGTCTTCGCCGACGACTCGGTCTCGGCGATCTTCGGCGGCGAGAACCAGCTCTTCTGATCTCAGTGATGCTCTGCGTCGCCGCTCGCGACGATGCGCGCCTCGTACAGCCGTACCCGGCCTCCGAGCGTGCCCATACAGGGAACGCAGACTGCCTCGTCGATCCGCCAAGCGCACTCGCCGAAGTGCTTGCGGCACTCGTTCTCGGCGCGTGCCGTGAGCTCACGCGGGGAGAAGCCACGGAGGGTGAGCTCGAAGGACTCGGACGCCGAATCAGTCATGTAAGGGACACCATACACCGCTCCGACGGCTCACGGCTCGGCCGAAAATCCCGTCTGCACAAGACACGGCTGTTCGGGACTGGCTGCTTAAATCGGGAAACCCACCTCCCGCCCCTTATGCCGTCGAGGCTACCGCGGAATCGGGTTCGATGTGTCACGGTTCTGTGCCAGTTCTTTCGGATCCGCTTGAACGGTTCCATCGAGCGGGCAAGCCGAGACGTAGGAAAATCCGCATTGTCGTCTTTCGACAAGAGACGTATAGTCGTCTGGTCCCGGGATCGTCACTACAGGAGGTTTAAATGGTTCGCACCAAGATTGGTCGTCGCGTCGGCGCTGGTGTCGCCGGCCTTGCGCTCGCGGGCGCGCTTCTTGCGCCTACAGCGCTTGGTCACGGCACCGCGACGAAGCCGGCCGGTCCCACGGTCGGCACGAAGGCCGCGACCAAGGCGCAGCTCGCTGCCGGCAAGTCGAACTTCTCGTCCACCTGCTCGGCGTGCCACGCGCTCAAGGCCGCCGGCGCGGTTGGAACGATCGGCCCGAACCTCGATAAGGCGCCGCTCCCCGAGGCGACGCTGATCAAGGCGATCACGAAGGGCGGCAGTTCGGTGATGACCGCAGCGCAAAAGGCGAAGTACACGACCCAGATGCAGCCGTACTCGTCCCTCGGGTCGCTCGTGATCAACGAGATCGCGGCGTACGTCTACGCCTCGACGAAGCACTGACGAGATCGAACCGACGACATCGCGGGGGTTCGCTGAACGGGTGATGTCCCGGATGAAACGGAAGTAGGAGCGGGCGGCGAGAGCCGCCCGCTCTCGTTCTGCCAGGATGCGCCGGTGGCTGCACATCCGGTGCCGGCACCACCCGAGCTCGTGCTCCGCAACGGCCTCGTGGCCTGCGGCGAGGGCTTCCGCCGCACCGACGTCGCCCTCGCAGGCGGGCGGATCGTCGCGGTCGGGGACGGGCTCGTCGCCCCCGAGACACGGGATTGCACCCGGTTCGCCGTCGTCCCGGGCGCCGTCAACGCGCACTGCCACTCGAACGAGAACTGGTTCCGCGGGCTCTGGGACAACCTGCCGCTCGAGCCCTGGATGCTCTTCTCCTATCCGGTACTCGCGGCTCCGGCGCAGTCGCCGCGAGAGATCTACGTCCGCACGCTGCTCGGCGGGATCGAGATGCTCCGCTCGGGGGCGACCGCGGTCGTCGACTTCCTCTACGAGCTGCAGGGATTCACGGAGGCGTCGCTCGAGGCGGTCGTCCGCGCGTATCGCGATCTCGGCCTCCGCGCGGTGATCGGGCTCGCGATGGCCGACCGGGCCTACCACGAGACGGTCGTGCTCGACGAGCGGCTCGTCGGTCGCGACCTGATCGACCGGCTCGAGCGCGACCGCCCGCCGCCGTGGGCCGAGTGGGCGGCCTTCACGAGGCGCGCCGTCGAGCGCTTCCACCGTCCGGACGAGGGGATCTCGATCTGTCCGGCGCCCTCGGGGCCTCAGCGGTGCACCGACGAGATGCTCGCCGGTTCCGCCGCGCTCGCGGACGAGCTCGACCTTTCGATCCACATCCACGTCCTCGAGACCCGCATGCAGGCGCTCTCCGCCCAGAAGCTCTATGGCCGCACGCTGCCCGAGCATCTCGACGGTCTCGGCTTCCTCTCCGCCCGCGTGTCGTTCGAGCACGGGATCTGGCTCACGCCGGGCGACATCGAGCTCGTGGCCGCGCGCGGGGTCACGATCGTCCACAACCCGGTCTCGAACATGAAGCTCGGCTCCGGGGTCTGCCCCGTTCCCGACCTCCTGCGGGCGGGGGTGAACGTCGCGCTCGGCACCGACGGCATGTGCTCGAACGACGGGAACGACATGTACGCGACCGTCAAGCTCGCCGCGCTGCTGCACAAGCTCTGGGACGTCGACTACGAGGACTGGCTCGGAGCCGGCGCGGCCTGGGCGATGGCGACCTCGGCAGGGGCGGCCGCCGCCGGCGACGCACACGGGCTCGGCCGGATCGAGCCAGGCCGCCGCGCCGATCTCGTCCTCCTCGACCTGGAGACGCTTCCTTTCACGCCGCTCAACGACCCGCTCCGGCAGATCGTTCTCGGCTCCACCGCCGCGGCGGTCGACTCGGCGCTCGTCGGCGGCCGCTGGGTGCTGCGGGACCGGAGGCTCACCGGGATCGACGAGGCCGCGATCCTCGCCGAGGCCCGCGAGCTCGGAGCCGGGATCGTCTCGCGGCACGACGAGGGGTTCGAGGTCGGGCGTCAGCTCCTCTCGGCCGTCCGGGCCGGCTGGCTCGAGGCGATGACCGCCGAGGTTGGGGTGGAGCGCAAGCTCCGCCGCTGAGCCGTGCTCAGCTCGGGCAGGGCGGCGTCGGCCCCCTGACCGTGTAGAGAATCACGCCGCCGGCGCGGCGAGGTTTCGCGATCCGGTCGAGTGCCGCGGACCAGAGCCTCGCCTGGTTCGCATCGACGACGACCGTCGTCACGCGTTTCGCGGCGATGAACGTCCGGAAGATCCCGGCTTGGCTCGCGCGGACGGGCTTCCCCTCGGTCACGTCCTCCATCGCGCCCGGCGTCACGAACGACGGCGGGATCACCGGGCCGATCTCGCCTCCGGCCATGTCGAAGCGGAAGCCGGCATCCGCCTGCCACAGGAGCTCGTCGCCGAACTCGCGGATCGGCAGCGGGAGGACGATCGCTTTCGCGGGAATGCAGCTCCGGTAGGCGCTGTCCGTGAAGAACGCCGGGACGCTGTAGCCGGTGGCGAACCCGCCGCGAGCGGGATAGGGGAACGTTGCGAGCACCGCCGCCACCGGGAGGAGCCAGCGAAGACGACCAGCAGGGCGCGATGCGACCCACAGTGCGGCCATCGCGGCAGCGACGAGCGCCACGTACACCGTGAGCCGGCTCGTCAGGACGTTCTCGAAGAGCGGCAGCCGGTGTACGAGCCGCCAGGGCATCGGGAAGAGCCCGTTTCCCTCCACGGTCGCCTCGACGCCGAGCGAGACGACGACCGCAGCGGCGAGCGACGCGAGCAGGAACCGTACGCCGGGAGTGCGGAGCCGGCCGCGCGCATACAGCGCCATCGCGAGGAGCGTCGGGGCGCCGAGATAGGCGTCCTCCTCGGTGACGTTGCCCGGGAAGTGCGCCGAGATCGGGCTCGCCCAGGCGCGCGCCGCGTAGACGATCTTCGTCGGCACGACGAAGTTGACGAGATCCGCCAGGTAGCCGTCGGGGTTGCCGACAAGGCTCCGGCGGAAGTCGGAGAGCAGGAAGTAGAGGAACGGAGAGGTGAGGAGGGCGCCGAAGGCGTAGGCCCCGGCGAGCGGCGTGAGCAGCGCGACGATCCGGCGGCGTCGCGCCGGGACGAGCGCGGCGCCGAGGACGAGCGCGATCGCGAGCCCGAGCGTCATCGTGAACGCGATCTCGGTGCCCATGAGCAGCTGCAGGCCGAGCGCGGGCCCGAGCCGGAGCACGAGCCCGCGGCCGTCGAGGTCGCCGTCGAGGAAGCGAAGGACGAGCAGTGCCACGAGCGGCAGCAGGAACACGGAGCTGAGCTGGAGGTGCCCGCCGCCGCCCTGCGCGAGCACGTAGCTCGAGAACCCGAACAGGTACCCGCCGACGATCGAGGGCCAGAGGGCGCGGGTGAGATGGCGGCAGAGCGCGAACGCCGTCCACGCTGCGAGCGCGGGCATCAGGACGGCGGCGGCGTCGTAGGAGACGAACGGGCCTGCGGCAGCGGTCAGCGGGGAGAAGAGGAGCGCGAGCCCGGGCACGGTTGTCGTCCAGGCGAGATTGACGCCGTCGGGGGCCCACACGGCGTGGGTGACGAACGGGTTCAGGCCGTGGGCGATCGCGTGCGGCCACCACGCGAACGCCCAGATGAAGATCTGGGGGTCGTAGCCGTATCCGACGTACCGATCCCCGCGCTCGACGAAGAGCGGCAGTCCGAGGAACAGGAAGGCGACGAGGACGTATCCGAGGAACACCGGGAGGCCGGGATGCCGACGCCACGGAGGCACGTTCCGGGCCGGAGCGGCAGGCACAGAGCGCGATCATAGTGACCGGCCGGGACGCCCTCCGCGGGCCGCCGGCGACGGCGCGCTCCGCCGACCTGCCTAGACTTCGACCCAGTGGCCGCTCAGACCGCAGGGATCGAGATGAGCGGGCTCCGTCGGTTCGCGATGCCCGGCTGGATGGCCACGCTCGCGCTCACCGGCGTCGCGGGAATCGTCATCCGGGTGCTCCTCTACCGGTCGAAGCTCGGGATCCCCGACTCGGACGAGGGGCTCGTCGGCCTGATGGTCAGGCACATCAACGAGGGGCAGATTCCCACGTTCTTCTGGGGGCAGACCTACGGCGGCTCCCAGGAGGCGCTGCTGACGGCGCCAGGTTTCGCGATCTTCGGCAGCAGCTGGGTCGCCCTCCGGCTCGTTCCGATCGTGCTCACGGCGCTGACGGCGGTCGTGCTGTGGCGGGTCGGGCGGCGGCTCTTCGGCGAGACGGCCGGCGCCGCGGCCGGCGCGCTCTTCTGGATCTGGCCCACCTACGACATCTACAAGCTCACCCACCAGTGGGGCTTCTACGCGAGCGGCGTCCTCTACTGCGGCCTCCTCATGCTGCTTGCGCTGCGCATCGTGGAGAGGCCGGACCGGCTGAGGGTCGGCCTCTTCGGCCTCGTGCTCGGGCTCGCCTACTGGGAGAGCTCGCAGATCGTCCCCATCGCGGGTGTGCTGATCGCCTGGACGGCGTGGCGCGCTCCGAAGAGCCTCCGGCACGTCTGGATCGCGCTTCCCGCCTTCGTCCTCGGAGCGCTGCCGTGGATCGTCTGGAACCTCCGCCACGACTGGGGGTCGTTCCACTTCCCGATCACCGACACGACGACCTACCAGTTCCGGCTCCGGATCTTCTTCTCGCCGATCCTGCCGATGATGCTCGGCCTCCGGGCGCCGTTCTCGCAGGAGCGGCTGCTGCCGGGCCCGCTCGGGATCCTGACGCTCGCGGTCTATGCAGGCCTGTTCCTGCTCTTCCTCTACGGCGCGTACCGCTCGCGGCGGCGGAACGAGTCGATGCTCTACCTGATCGCGGCGGTCTTCCCGTTCATCTACGCGATCGACCCCGAGACGCTGATCGAGCACGACCCGGGGTACATCGTGATCGTCACGCCGGTGCTCGCCCTGCTCTTCGCCCAGCTCGCGACGACGCGCGTGCGCGGCCTCGCGATGCTCGCCGTGGCGCTCCTCGTCACCTCGGTCACGCTGCTGCGGATGGATGCCTACCACCAGGGTGCGGACGCTCCGACGATGGCGCCGAGGAACATCGCGCCGCTCGTCGCGACCCTCGACAGGCTGGGGCTGAACCGGGTCTACTCCGACTACTGGCTCGCCTACGTCCTCGACTTCGACACGAAGGAGCGGATCGTCGCCGCCCAGAACAAGTTCAGCAAGCTGACCTTCGCGAACGGGCAGGCGACGCCGACCGACGACCCCTTCAACCGCTACGCGCCCTACGAGAACGAGGTGCGTTCGGCGCGCCGCCACGGGTTCATCTTCTTCGACGACTGGACCGGGATGCCGCGCATCGCGCCGCAGCTCGTCGCCCACGGGTACCGCCGGTATCTCGTCCAGCGGTTCACGATCTACGCGCTCCCTCCCGAGCAGACCGCCGGCGGCTAGGCCGAGCGGCCCGAGCCCGGCGCCAGCTACAATCGCCCGCTGTGGCTGGAGAGCGCGTAAAGCTCGTCGTCTCGGAGCGGACCAGACTCGGTTCGTCCGAGTCGCGGCGCCTGCGGAAGCAGGGCCTCGTCCCGGGCGTCCTGTACGGGCGGGAGAAGCCGGTCCCGATCTCGATCGGCGAGCGCGCACTGCGCACTGCGCTCACCGGAGCCGGGGGCTCGCACGCCGTGCTCGACGTCGCGATCGACGGCGGCTCGGCGCACTCCGCGATCCTCAAGGAGTTCCAGCGCGACAAGATTCGCGGCACGATCACGCACGTCGACCTGCAGGAGGTCCGCCTCGACGTGCCGATCCAGACCGCCGTCGCGGTCACCCTCGTCGGCGAGGCTCGCGGCGTGAAGGAGGGTGGCGTCCTGAACCAGGTCGCGAACGAGGTGAACATCGAGGCCCTCCCGCTCGAGGTGCCGCAGCATCTCGAGGCGGACGTCTCCGGGCTCGGCGTGGGGGACACCCTCCGGCTGAGCGACATCGTCGCGCCGAACGGGGTCACCTTCCTCGACGATCCGGACGAGACCGTGATCGCGAGCGTCCAGATGACGCGCGAGGATCTCGGCGAAGAGGCGGTCGAAGAAGGTGCCGAGGGCGAAGGCGCCGAGGCCGAGGCCGAAGGCGAGACCGCCGACGACGCCGCGGGCGGCGACGCCGGCGAACCCGACTCCGGGGAGTAACTCCTGCGCCTGCCCTGGAAACGGGGCGAACTCGCCTCGTCGCTCGACCTGCTCGTGGTCGGGCTCGGGAACCCGGGACGCGAATACGCCGGGAACCGTCACAACGTCGGCTTCATGGTGGTCGAGGAGCTCGCCCGGCGGCACGACGGGTCGTGGCGCGGCAAGTTCAGTGGTCGCCTTGCGGAGGTGCGGATCGAGGGGCACCGCGTCGCGCTCCTCGAGCCGGAGACCTACATGAACGAATCGGGCCGGTCGGTGGGCGCGGCGACGACGTTCTTCAAGCTCGAGCCGGGCGCGGTGCTGGTCGTCCACGACGAGAGCGATCTCGAGTCCGGCCGCCTCCAGGCGCGCGCCGGCGGAGGCTTCGCCGGCCACAACGGCCTCCGGTCGGTTGCGAAGCACCTCGGCACCCCGGACTTCCTCCGGCTCCGGGTAGGAGTGGGACGCCCCGAACGCGGCGACAGGCGCCCGCTCGCCGACTACGTGCTCAGCGACTTCGAGCCTCACGAGGACGTCGGCAGGCTCGTCTCGAGCGCCGCCGACGCCGTCGAGTCGCTCGACGCCGAGGGGCTCGAGGCGACGCAGCGCCGCTTCAACTGACCCGCGCGCCCTCCTGACCGTTCGGACGTCTCGTCCGAACGTCCTGCTCGGAATCCCCCGAACGGGGCATGCCGGCGCGCGACGGAGCTGGTTTCCTGAGAGGGCCCAACGACCCCGGCACGCGTTTCGCTGCCGGTCGACGCCGAAGGGAATCCCAATGACTGCACAGCTCCGGCTCATCCTGCTCGTACTCGTTCTCGCGTATTCCGTGGCCTTCGGCGCCGCCGGCTCGTTCGGCGCGCCCGGGAAGCGCGGGCCGGCCTCCCACCGCCTCAAGCAGGGCCCGCGCCCGAACAGGCGTCGCGCGGCTGCGGCGACCGCACGCTCGACCGACGACTCGGTCGGCGACCGCGCCGTGCGCTTCGCGCGCAAGCTGCTCGGGACGCCCTACCGCTGGGGCGGCGACTCGCCGAGCACCGGCTTCGACTGCTCCGGGTTCGTCCGGTTCGTGTACGCCCACTTCGGCGTCGAGCTTCCGCACAGCTCGTACGGTGACTTCGACCTCGGCAAGCGCGTCGGCCGCGGTGCGTTGAAGCCCGGAGACCTCGTCTTCTTCGACGGGGTCGGCCACGTCGGCATGTACATCGGGAACGACCGGTTCATCCACGCGCCCCACTCGGGAACGGATGTCCAGGTGACGAGTCTCAGCGAGTCGTGGTACCAGGCGAGCTATGACGGCGCCCGCCGGCTTTTCCGCCCTGCCCGGCGGCTCGCGACACACGTCCGCGCCACCGCCGGCCGGGTGAGCGTGAAGCGACGCGATCCCTGGCTTGCCGCGTACTTCGACGGCACGACATCGCTGCGGGCGCTCGCGGAGACGCGCTCCGAGAGGTAGCCGGCGGCTACAGTGACGGCCCCCGGAACGGTCGTTCCGGGCATTCGTCATGGACCGCCCGATCCTCTATCCGCTGCTCGAGCGCCTGCGCGCCGACGAGCGCCTACCCGCCTTCGCGGCTGCGCTCCCCACGCGTGCCCGCGTCGCCGAGCCCGGCCTCCCGCTCCTCCTCGCCGCGCTGCACGAGGAGCTCGGGCGCGGGCTCTGCGTGCTTCTCGCGGACGACTCCGACGCGCGCGACACGGCCGAGGCGGCAGGGTGGTTCATCGGCGAGGAGAACGTGGCGCTCCTGCCCTCGCGCGGCGTCCGGCTCGCCTCCGGGCTCGAGCCGCCGCCACATCTCGTCGGCGAGCGCGCGCGCGCGCTCGACGTCCTCGCCAGGGGCGGGCTCGTCTGCGCGTCGGCGCCGGCGCTCGCGGAGCCGGTTCCACCGGCCTCGGCCCGCCCGGCGGTCGTACGGCTCGCCCGCGGCGACGAGCCGGGGATCGAAGGGCTCGCCGAGGCGCTCGTGCTCGCCGGGTATGCGCGCGTCGATCGGGTCGAGGAGCGCGGCCAGATCGCCGTGCGCGGCGGCCTCGTCGACGTGTTCCCGACCACGGGCCGCGAGCCGTTCCGCATCGAGCTCTTCGGAGACGAGATCGAGAGCATCCGCGCCTTCTCGCCGTTCACCCAGCGCGCGCTGCGGCAGGCCGAGGAGATCACCGTCTATCCGGCTGCCGAACGCGTCGGCGGGAGCGAGGAGATCTCGCTCCCCGACGACTGGGGCGACGGCCGGGTCGAGATCCCGGACGATCTGGTGCCGATCCTCGACCGTCCGCCGGATCTCGTCTGGCAGCCGGACGAGGTGCGATCGGTGTGGCGGGACGAGGGGCTCGGCGAGCTCTCCCTCGACGGCGTCTCCGAGCTGGACCCGCTCCCGCAGGGGCAGCCGTTCTCCTTCGACTCGCAGCGGCCGGCGCTCGTCGCGCGCGGCCTCTCGGAGGCCGAGAACGAGCTCTCGGGCCTGCTCCGTCAGGGTCTCGACGTCGTCGTCGCCTTCTCGCATCGAGGCGAGGCCGAACGGCGGCGGCACCTGCTGAACCGGGTCGCGGCGAAGCTCCTCGCCGCGGGTGAGGAGCCGTCGGGCCTCACCTTCGCGATCACGCCGGCCCGACGCGGCGTCGTCTGGCGCGACCTCGGGATCGCGCTCCTCCCCGACACGCAGGTCTTCCGGCGTCGGCCGCCGCGGGCGACCGCTCCGCCCGGTCGGGCGCTCGCGAGCTTCTCCGACCTGAGAACCGGCGACTACGTCGTGCACGAGGATCACGGCATCTCGCAGCTCCTCGGCTTCGAGACGAAGGAGGTCGCGGGGGTGACGCGCGACTACCTGCTGCTCGGATTTCGCGGCGACGACAGGGTGTTCGTCCCCCACGAGCAGATCGGCAAGGTCTCCCGCTACGTCGGCGCCGACTCGCACGCGCCGACGCTCTCGAAGCTCGGCGGCAAGGCCTGGGACAACCTCAAGAGCCGCGCCCGCGAGCACCTCCGCGAGATGGCCGGCGAGCTGCTCCAGCTCTATGCGGAGCGCCAGACGCGCGTCGGCGTCTCCTACGACGTCGACGCCGAATGGCTCGAGCGGCTCGAGGCAGACTTCCCCTACCGCGAGACCGAGGATCAGGCCCGCGCGATCGAGGCGGTGAAGGAGGACCTGGAGTCGCCGCGGCCGATGGACAGGCTCGTCTGCGGCGACGTCGGCTACGGCAAGACGGAGGTCGCATTGCGCGCGGCGTTCGCAGTCGCGGTCGGGGGCAAGCAGGTGCTGATGCTCGTGCCGACGACGATCCTCGCCCAGCAGCACTGGAACACGTTCCGCGAGCGGTACCGAGACTTCCCGGTCAGGGTCGAGATGGTCTCGCGGTTCCGCAGGCCGGCCGACGTGAAGAAGGTGCTCGCAGAGTTCGGCGAAGGGAAGGTCGACGTCCTCATCGGGACGCACCGCGTGCTCTCCCGGGACGCGGTGCCGAAGGATCTCGGCCTCGTGATCGTCGACGAGGAGCAGCGGTTCGGCGTCGCGCAGAAGGAGCTCTTGCGGCAGCTCCGGCTCGAGGTCGACGTGCTCGCGATGAGCGCGACCCCGATCCCGCGCACGCTGCACATGTCCCTCGCCGGGCTGCGCGACATCTCGGTGATCGAGACGCCGCCCGAGGGCCGCCGCCCTGTGCGCACGTACGTCGGCGAGTACGACGAGGAGCTGATCGTCCAGGCGCTGCAACGCGAGCTCGGCCGGGGCGGCCAGGCGTTCTACCTCCACAACCGCGTCGAGTCGATCGAGGACGCGGCGGAGAAGATCAGGCAGCTCCTCCCCGAGGCGCGCGTGCTCGCAGCCCACGGGCAGATGGGCGAGCGCGAGCTCGAGGACAAGATGCTCTCGTTCCTGTCGGGCGACGCCGACGTCCTCGTCTCGACGACGATCATCGAGTCCGGCCTCGACATCCCGCAGGCGAACACGCTGATCGTCGAGCGCGCCGACACCTTCGGGCTCGCTCAGCTCTACCAGATCCGCGGCCGCGTGGGCCGCCGGGACGTTCCCGCTCACGCGTACCTCTTCTATCCCGAGGCGGCCGAGCTGACCCCGGAGGCCCGCGCCCGGCTCGCGACGCTGGCCGACCACACCGAGCTTGGCGCCGGGTTCGCGATCGCGATGCGCGACCTCGAGATCCGCGGCGCCGGCGACCTGCTCGGGGCCGAGCAGTCGGGGCACGTGGCTGCACTCGGGTTCGAGCTCTACGTCGAGATGCTCCACGAGGTCGTCGCCGAGCTCTCCGGCGAGCGCCGGCTCGCCGCGCGCCCGGTTCGCGTCGATGCCCGCGTCGACGCGTACGTCCCCGCTGCCTACATCGCCTCGGAGGCGCTGAAGATCGACCTGCACCGGCGGCTCACGCTCGTCGAGGACGAGGACGAGCTGCGGGAGCTCGAGGTCGCGACGGAGGATCGGTACGGGCCGCTGCCGGAGCCCGTCGCAAATCTCTTCGCGATCCAGCAGGCAAAGCTGAAGGTCGCGCTCCTCGGCGCGGACTACCTCGTCTTCCGCGGCGGGAAGATCTCGGTCGGGCCCGTCGTGATCGGGTCAGGGGAGCTGCGCGCCCTCCGCGAGCGGGTCGACACCGCCGTCTACTCGAGCGCGCAGCGCGAGGTGACCCTCCGGGACGGCGACCTGTCCGGGGTGATCCGCCTGGTCGATGCTATGATCGAGGCTCGCAAGGCGGCTTGAGCGCTGGCGATTTACCTATGAAGCTACGCCTTCTTTCACCGATACTCGTTGTCGCGCTCCTCGTCGCCGGTTGCGGCGGCGGCGGAAGCGGCTCGGCGAAGATCTCGACGACCGACGTCGCGGTCGTCGACACGCATCACGTCACGATCACCGACTACAACACGGCCCTTGCCGAGCAGAAGTCGTCGCTCAAGGACGCCGGCCAGGCCGTCCCCGCAGCTGGATCCTCGGCGTACTCGACCTTCAAGTCGTCGATCGTCGATCAGCTCGTCCAGCAGGCCGAGCTCGGGCTCGAGGCGACCAAGCTCGGGATCAAGGTGAAGCCCTCGGAGGTGGACGCGAGGATGGTGCAGCTGAAGAAGCAGTGCTGCAAGGGCAACGAGAAGAAGTACGAGACCGGCCTCAAGCAGCAGGGGTACACCGACGCCGAGCTCCGCCAGGAGCTGCAGGAGCGCCTCCTCGAGCAGAAGCTCTACACGAACGTGACCAAGGGCGCGAAGGCGACCGCCGCCCAGGTGGCCGCCTACTACGCGCAGAACATCACGCAGTACAAGAAGGCGGCGACACGCAAGGTCGAGGAGA
>DASZLW010000163.1:0-5265 GCA_035552175.1 Gaiellaceae bacterium
TTCTGCCCTCGACTCTCCAGATCGCGCGGCTCCTCCGGCTGCTGCGGCTGCTGCGTCTCCTGCCGGCGCTGCGCATCGCCCGTCATCTGTTCACGATCCACGGCCTCCGCTACGCGGCGCTCCTGGCCTTCCTCTCCCTGATCGGAGGCGGGACGGCATTCGCTTCCGTCGAGAAGGGCGTGTCGCCATGGGACGGTGTCTGGTGGGCCGCGACCACGATGACCACCGTCGGCTACGGAGACATCTATCCGCATACGACCGCCGGCCGCGTCATCGGCCTCGCGCTCATGGGCGTCGGGATCGGCTTCGGGTCGATCGTGCTCGGCGCCGTCGCGCAGCGTTTCGTCGGGGCGCAGGTCGAGGCCGATGTCGAGCGCATCGAGATCGCCGAGGTCACCTTCGAGTCGGTCGAGGCCCAGCTCGTGGCCGAGCTGCGTGCGCTGAGCAAGCGCCTCGCCGACCTCGAGACGATGGTCAAGCGCCTCCGGACCGCTCGCGGCTGACGCCGGCCTTCCGTTTCCGTTTCTTGCCGACCGGCGGCCATTCGATCTCCCGCGGTGGGCGCTCCGCCGGCAGGAGGGCCATGAAACGCGCCCGTTTCACAGCGATGGCCAGCCGCGCGTGGTGCTTCCTGCAGAATCGCGTGGTACGGCGCGCACGGAGCGTGCCGTCGTCTCTCAGCTCCGAACGGAGCAGCGCGACGTGCTTGTAGTCCACCTGCGCGATGCCGCGCCGGCAGAAGAGGCAATCACTCATGCCTCCCGTCGAACGTCGTGTCCTGGGTCATGTGGAGCCGGTCTCGAGCCACCGGCGAGGCCCTCGTGGGTGAACGCGGCGATGGCCGCGACCGCCGGAATCTACCCGAGCGCCCCCGACTACCATCGACCGGGTGCCCATTCGCGCATTCCTCTTCGACTTCGACGGCCTGCTCGTCGACACCGAGACAGCCTCGCGCGCCGGGTGGGAGCTTCTCTACCGTGACCTCGGCCACGAGCTCCCTGCCGAGAAGTGGGCACTCCGGGTCGGGACGATCGACGGGTGGGACGTCTGGGCGCATCTGGAGGAGCTCGCAGGCGAGCCGCTCGACAGGGACGAGCTCGACGCGCGCCGCATCACGCACGAGCTCTCTCTCCTCGAGCTCGAAGGCCTCCGGCCCGGGATCGCCGAGTACCTCGATGCCACCAGTCGACTCGGTCTCAGCCGGGCGATCGTCTCGAGCGCCTCGCGGGCGTGGATCGATCGCCATCTCGCCCGCCTCGAACGGACAGTCGGCTGGGATGCGATCGTCACGGCCGACCACGACGCCAAGCGCGCCAAGCCTCGGCCGACGCTTTATCTGGAGGCACTCGACGCTCTCGGAGTGACCGCCGCCGAAGCCGTGGCCTTCGAAGACTCGCCGAACGGTGTGAAAGCGGCGAAGGCCGCCGGGATCTTCACCGTCGCCATCCCGAACGACATCACGCGGGACCTCGGGCTCGACGAGGCCGACCTGGTGATCGACTCGCTCGCCGACCTACCGCCGGACGCGCTGCTCGCGCGACTCGCGAAACCGCGATGACCTGGTGACGAAATGGACACGCTCGGCTCGAGAGACCGTCGCGCTCGGGGAGGCGCTCGGCCGCCTGCTCGGGCCGGGCGACCTCGTGCTGCTTCGCGGCGAGATCGGCGCCGGGAAGACGACCTTCACGAAAGGCGTCGCGGCGGGGCTCGGGATCGACGACACCGTCGTCAGCCCCACGTTCATGCTGCATTGCATCTACGAGGGGCGGCTGACGCTGAACCACTTCGACTTCTACCGGCTCGACGACCCATCCGAGACGCTCATCTTCGCGCTCGACGAGACGCTCGAGGCCGGCGGCGTCGCTCTGGTCGAGTGGCCCGACCGCGTTCCCGATGTGCTCCGGCCGCCCTACCTCGATGTCGAGCTGGCGCTCACCGAAGCCGACGACGAGCGCACGCTGACGCTCGGCCCCGTGGGCGGCGACTGGGCCGAGCGGATCGCGGAGCTCGCGTGATCTCCGACCTGGCCGCGCGCGGGTTCGTGCTCGCCCTCGAAGGCTCGACGCAGCTCGCGACCTGCGCGATCCGCGCTCCCGACGGGCAGGTCACCGAGCTCGCGGCACCCGAGGGGGCACGGCATGTCGAGCGGCTGCCGAGCCTCGCCGCGAACGTCGCGGCCGAGGCGGGAGCATCGCTCGCGAACCTCGCACTCGTCGTCGTCGGCTCGGGCCCCGGCTCCTACATGGGCATCCGCGCGACGGTCGCCGTCGCGAACGCGCTCTCCTACGTCGCAAAGTGCCCGGTCGCCGAGATCTCGACCCTCGACTCGCTCGGGCTCCAGATCGCGACAACCGAGCGGGAGACCACAGCCGCGCTCGCGGCCGGCAGGGGCCGCTACTTCGTCGCGTCCTACCAGGTCGTCGACGGGGTGGTCGAGCGCACGAGTGAGGTTGCGCTCGTCGATGGCTCGGAGATCGCAGATCTCCGTGAGCGAAGCCCGTCGGCGCGCGGTCACCTGTGTGCGATCGAGAGCCGGCCCGAGTGGCTCGAGCGCTACGAGGTCGCCGGCGCCCAGCCGCGCTACGGCCCCTCAGGCCGCGAAGCGTAGATTCGGCGCCGGCCCGACCTCACCAGTCGCACCGCCCGCCGCGCGGTAGGCCGTCCACGCCGCCGCTCCGATCATCGCGGCGTTGTCGGTCGCGTACTGCAGCGACGGCAGCACGAGGCGGTCGCCGAACTGCTCCCGCAGCCGCGCCCGCAGGAGCGGGCTCGCCGCGACGCCGCCGACGACGACGACGCTCGCCGGATCGATCTTCGCGACCGCCTTCGCGAGCTTCTCACACAGCACGTCGATGCAAGAAGCGGCGAAGGATGCGGCGAGGTCGGCGGGCGACGCCGAGCCGGCGGCGATCTCCCGCCGCATCGCCGTCTTGAGCCCGGAGAACGAGAAGTCGAGGCCCTCCCGCATCGGCCGCGGCAGGCCGAGCACATCGCGCCCCTCCTTTGCGAGCCGATCGACCGCAGGCCCGCCCGGATAGCCGAGGCCGAGCTCCCGTGCAACCTTGTCGTAGGCCTCTCCGACCGAGTCGTCGCGAGTCGCGCCGAGCAGCCGGTACTCGCCGAGCCGGGGTGCGTGCGCGAGGATCGTGTGCCCGCCCGAGACGAGCAGGATCACAGCCGGGTACTCGACAGCGGCGGCGTCGAGCTCGACGGAGTGGAAGTGTCCCTCGAGGTGGTTCACCGGGACGAGCGGAAGCCCCCAGGCGACGGAGAGCGTCTTCGCTGTCGCGATCCCGACGGCGAGGCAGCCGACCAGGCCCGGCCCCTGCGTGACGGCGATCGCCTCGAGCCCGCCGGGCTCCGTTCCCGCCTCGCGCAGAGCCGCGTCGATGACGCCGATGACGTGAATCGCATGCTCGCGGCTCGCAAGCTCGGGGACGACGCCGCCGAGAGCCGCGTGCGTCTCGATCTGGCTGTGGATCACCGACGAGCGCACCTCGAGCCCGTCCGAGACGACCGCCGCCGCCGTCTCGTCGCATGACGTCTCGATCGCGAGCAGCAGCTTCTCAGCCACCGAGCACCTCGAGCACCTCGGCTGCGGGGATCGCGCCCTCCCGCTCGATCCTCGGCTCGGGCAGGTTCAGGTTGACGAGCGTCGAGGAGACGACGTCGAGGGGGCCGCCGTCGACCGCCACGTCGGGCTGCCCGGCGAGATCCTCGAGCACGGCGAGGAGCCTCGCCTGCGTCCCGCCGCCGTGAGCGTTCGCGCTCGTCATCAGGAACGGCCCGACGAGCTCGGCGAGCGCGGTCGTGAGCGCCGAGTCGGGGATCCGGACGCCGACCTCGTCCCGCCCGACGAGCCACTCGACCTCGGGATCGCGCACGCCGAAGGCGATCGTGAGCGCACCCGGCCAGAACGCGCCGGCAAGTCGCCTCGCCCGATCGTCGAGCGAGATTCCGAGCGCTGCAAGGCTCTCCGTGGAGCCGACGATCACCGGGAGCCGAACCTCGGGCGGCCGCTGCTTCAGCTCGAACACGCGCGCCACGGCTTCGTAGGAGGACGGCAGGCAGACGAGCCCGTAGACCGTGTCCGTCGGGATGACGGCCACGCCGCCGCGCTCGAGCGCGGCGCCGACCATGCGGGCGGCGGCCTCCGGGTCGTGCGGGTAGGTGACCGAGAACACCCGTCCATCTTGCCGAGCCCGGGTGCTCGCCGCCGCTACCAGGCGCCGCCGCCTCCAGCACCCGCGAACGTTCCGGTGATGTTGATGTACATCTACATCACGCGGACATGTCCGTTGCCACGGGGATGCGTTCGTCTGGTTGGCGCCCCGGGTGACCTTGCCTTTCCCGACCTACCGGAAGCTGCCCATTACCGTCGGTTCGACCAGCTGGCGGAGTCTCGCGGGCGGCGCGGTCAGCGGTTGTGGTTCACGGCCTCGATGTTGTTCCCGTCGGGATCGAGGACGAAGGCTCCGTAGTAGCCGGCGTGGTAGATCGGCCGCTCGCCGGGCGCGCCGTTGTCGCGGTATCCCGCCTCGACCGCTCGCTGGTGGAACGCGCGCACGGCCTCGTCGTCCGGCGCCGGGAACGCTATGTGCAGGTTCGCGGTCGGGCGGTCTCCGGCGAGCAGCGCGAAGGACCTGTCCCCCTTCTCGACGTGGACGCGCGGCGCGCGAACGCTTCGCCGGACCCCGAGTCCGAGCTGCGGTGCGACCGCGTCCCAGAAGGCCTTCGCACCGTCGAGATCCGAGACGCGGAGCCAGAGGTGGTCGATCGAGCTTCCGGGCTCGCGCGGTCGCCCGTGAAACACGGCCTCGACGCTGTTCTCGTCGGGGTCGAGCAGGAAGGCGCCGTAGTAGTCGTCGTGGTAGATCGGCCGGAGGCCAGGATCGCCGTCGCTCTTGTATCCCGCATCGACCCCCGCCTGCCAGAACGCTTTCACTTGCTCACGCGAGCTCGTCGTGAAGGCGACGTGGAGACCGCCAGTCGCCGGAGTGCCGCCCGTCTGCGCCGTCCCCGACTGCGCCGTCCCCGATTGGGCGATGCTGTAGTCGCCCCATTCGTCGAAGACCTCGCCGATGGACCTCCGTTCGTGGCCGAGGGGACCGAGCACCGTGTCGTAGAAGCGGCGGCTTGCGTCGCGGTCAGCGACGCGGATCGTGACGTGGTCGAACACTCCCGGATCTTCGCACGGCGGTAGCGTGCAGGAGATGCGCGCGCTCGTGAAAGCCGAGGCCGCCGAGGGGCTCTCGCTCGAGGATG
>DASZLW010000164.1:0-6953 GCA_035552175.1 Gaiellaceae bacterium
CCGTTCGAGAGCCTCGTCACGTCGATCACGGCCCAGCAGGTCTCGCTCTTCGCAGCGTTCGCGATCCGCAACCGCTTCGTCGAGCGGTTCGGCGTCCGGGCCGGCCGCGCCTTCGCCTTCCCGCTCCGGGAGCGCGTCGCCGAGGCGACCGAGGAGGAGGTCGTCTCGATCGGCTTCTCGCGGCGCAAGGCCGAGTACGTGATCGGGCTCGCGCGGGAGGAGATCGACCTCGACGGGCTCGCGCTGCTCGACGACGACGCGATCCGCGTGCGGCTGACCGCGATCCGCGGGCTCGGCCCGTGGACCGCGGAATGGTTCCTCGCCCGCCACCTCGCGCGGCCGCGAGCGTGGCCCGCCGGCGACCTCGTCCTGCGGAAGGCGGCCGTTCTCTTCTACGGTTCGGATGTGCACGAGCTCGGCCCGCGTCTCGATCCCTTCCAGAACCTGTCGGCGCACTACCTCCTGACCGGGATGCGGCAGCCGTGACGGTCCGCGCGGCGACCGGCGCGGACGAGGCCGTCCTGCGTGACCTCTGGAAGGAGTTCGAGGCCGAGGTTCCGGAGCCCGCAGGCTTCGTCTCGCACACGTGGGAGGACGTCTGGCCGTCCTTCCGGAACGAGATCGCCGCGGGATCGGTCTTCGTCGCCGAGGACGGGGACGGCCCGCTCGGGTTCGCGAATGCGGCTCCCGAAGGGTCGGCTCGCTGGCGGCTCGACACGATCTACGTCCGGCCGCGAGCGCGTCGCGCGGGCGTTGCGAAGGCGCTCGTCGCGGCAATCGCCGGGGCGGCGGGTGGCGGTGGCGCCCGGCACCTGACCCTCGAGGTGCTGGAGACCAACGAGGCCGCGCGTGCGGTCTGGGGCCGACTCGGCTTCGCCTCGTACTCGCGTGTGCTCGCCCAGCCGCTCGATGCCCTCGAGGCGCGGCTCGCTGCGGCTCCCGACGGCGCCTCACGCGCCTCCACCCATGTCCAGAGCGACGACCGGGTCTCGGTCGACCGCACGCTCGCGCAGTTCGTTCCGAGGCTCGAGGCGGTCGCGATCGAGAATGCGGCGGACGGCTGGATCAGGATCGCGGCTCCGCTCCTCGACTCCGACCGGAGCGCCCAGTCGAAGCTCGCCCGGGAGCTGTCGGAGCGCCTCGGCGCCGTCTGCGTCGCGGTTGCGCTCGAGCACGGTGCCGTCGTCCGGTTCCTGCTCTTCGAACGAGGACGGATGGTCGACGAGTACCTCTCGGTTCCGACGTTCTACGGGCCGATCCCGAAGGGTGACGAGCTCGCGCTCGAGGCGAATCCGACCCTCGTCGCCCGGCTCACCGGCGCGGACCGCGAGCTCGTGCGGCGGACGGCGAGGACGGCGGCCGAGCCGGCCGACCTGCCACCCGCCGGGGAGCTGTACGAGCAGATCGCGCGCATGATGGGGCTCGAGCCGTGAAGCTCTACGACGCGGCGCGCTGTCCGTATTGCGCGCGGGCGCGCATCGCGCTCGCCGAGAAGGGGATCGCGTACGAGCCGATCCCGATCGACCTCGACGAGCGTCCGCAATGGCTCTACGAGCTCAACCCGATCGGGAAGGTGCCGATCCTCGACGACGGGTTCGTCGTGCCGGAGTCGGCGGTGATCATGGAGTACCTCGAGGAGGCATACCCGGCGACACCTCTCCTGCCGGCGGATCTCGAGGGCCGTGCGCGGGCCAGGCTCGCCCTCCTTCGGTTCGACGACCTGCTCGGGGACGACTACTACGCCATGCGGAGCGGCCGGCCGAACGAGCTCGAGCGGAGACTCGCCGAGCTGCCCGCGGGTGAGAGCCTCTTTGCCGACATCGCCTACCTGCCGTGGCTGATGCGGGCGCGCGACATCCTGGAGGTCGCGCTTCCTGCGCCGCTCGAGGCCAGGCTCGAGGCGCTGTGCGAGCGTCCAGCGATCGCGGCTGAGCTCGAGCTCGTCCGGCAGATGGCGCGATGACCGACATCGAGGCCGACGAGGTCGCGCGCCGCCTCGGCGAGGTGGCCGTGATCGACGTGCGAAGCGCGCACGAGTACGACGGCAGCCTCGGTGCCCCGTGCGATCCCCGGCAGGGTCACATCCCCGGTGCGCTCAACCTGGACGTCCAGGAGCTCGTGCTTCTCACAGACGACGAGGTTCGAGACCGGCTCGGCCTTCCCCCCGGCGCGGAGGTGGTCGCGTACTGCCACAGCGGGTCGCGATCGGCAATGGCCGTTCAGATCCTCCGCGCTCTCGGTTACGATGCGAGGAACTATTCGGGCTCGTGGCACGAGTGGTCGAGAACCGAATATCCACTCGAAACCGAAGGACGACATTGATGCGGTGCAGGACCGGCGCAGCGGTACTCCTCGCTCTTTCGACAGTGGTCGTGAGCACGGCCTCGGCCGCGCGGTCCCCGACGCCTGCGCAGAAGGCGGCGATCATCGCCGCGTTCCGCAGCCAGCAGGGAGACGTCGCGATCGAGGACGTCGTCGTCTCGACCTCCGACGGGCAGTACGCGAGCATGAAATGGGGCTTCGCGAACCACGGCTATTCGGCCTACCACAACACCGTCCTCGCCCTCGCGGACGGGAAGTGGAGGGTGCTCTGGACGCGCGACTGGGAGCAACCCGCCGACGGCGCCTGCGTCTACGCGCCGGCACCGGTCGTGCGCGAGCTCTTCGGCGTGGGCTGCCCGCCGCAGTCGGAGCTCCGCGGGCGCGTGGCGACGAGCAGCCAGCTCGCCGACATCCGGCACGGGTTCCTGAGGAGCGACCTGACGCCGTATGCGAAGTCGTCCACCGGCCTGACCCACGCCTGTGTCTCGACGCTCGACCCGACCTGGGCCGCTGCCACGGTGAACTTCGCGAGCGGAAGCTATGTGTACGTGTGGTTCCGGCTCCACAAGACGTGGACGCCGTCGTTCGACTCGCTGCTGCAGGTCGGTTCGCCGCCGCCTTCGAACGTGGTGCTGTCGCTCGCCTCGTGCGTGGGCTACAACCCGAGCGACTACGAAGCCTGAGCCGCCGCGTCGAGGAACGCCGTGCAGAGCGCGCGGCCGAGTCGGTGCCAGCCGTCGATCTTCGCCTCGAGCTCTCGTTCGAGCTCGGCGAGCGGCCGCGGCAGGGTCGCCTCGCCGTCGGCCTCGAACCAGCCGAGCACCTGCCCGCGCCGCGCCTCGGGATGGAACTGGACCGCCCACGCGCGCTCGCCGATCCGGTAACCCTGCGGCTGGACGGTTGACGTCGCGAGCTCGACGGCGCCGGGCGGAAGGGTGAAGCCGTAGAAGTTCCCGACGAGCGCCTCGAACCGGGCGGGGAGGACGCCGAGCACGGGGTCCCGCGCGCCTTCCGCGGTCAACGTCACCTCGACGAACCCCGCCTGCCGCACGGGGAGCTGCGCAACCTCGCCGCCGAAGGCGTGTGCGAGCGTCTGGGCGCCCAGGCAGATCGCGAAGAGCGGAGTGCCCGATGCGATCCAGCCGCGGAGCAGGTCGTACTCCTCCTCGAGCCAGGGATAGCGGCTCTCCTCGCCGACGTTCTGATGTCCGCCGAGCGCCAGAACGGCGTCGAACCCGCCCCGGGGCAGCGGAGTCGCGCCGATCTCCCACTCGACGAGCTCGTGCCCGGCCTCCCGCGTGACGACGCCGAAGAGCTCGGAGCGCACCTGCGGCCCGTGATCCAGCGCGAGAACCTTCATGCGCGAACCCTAGCCTCGCGAAACATTGCAACTTGCATCACAAGCGTCGTTCGGGTCCATGCTCGGCGCCTGGACGGCCGGTCAGGCGACGGGGACGCCCTGCTCTTCCAGCAGCTTCCGGAGGAGCTCGGCCCCGGCCGGGGCCTGGGCGACGCCGTCGGTCTGGTTGTTGTTGTTGAAGAACGCGTAGGCCTCCGAGGCCTCCGCTGCGAGCTCGCGCAGCGGCTCGACCCACCCTTCGAGCTCCTCGGCTGCGTACGTGTAGTCGAACCGGGCTTCGGCCCCGCCGCCGCGCTTGTTCCAGGTCGCTGCGTTCCGGCCGTGAAAGCGGACGTAGGCGATCGGGCCCGTCACCGCGACGACGGTCTCGGGGACGTTCCTCGCATCGAGGCGCGGCGCGTCGACCGTGACGTACGACATCCGCCGGGACTCGAGCCAGCCGAGCACAGCGGCCCGGAGGTCCTCGGCGAACCAGTCCCGGTGGCGGAACTCGACGAGCATCTCGTCGCCGTCGAGCTGATCCTGCGCCCACTCGAGGTATTCGAAAGCCGCATCGCCGGGAACGACGTACGGCGGCATCTGGAAGAGGATCCCGCCGAGCTTCCCGGCCGCACGCAGCGGCTCGAGCGCCGACCGGAACTCGCGGAAGACGGCGGCCCGCTGGTCGCGGCTCGGGCGGTCGACCCGCCCACGGCCGTCGAGCGGCATCCCGTCCCGCAGCGAGGGCGGCAGCTGCTCGAGCCGGACCGGGTGCCGCGTCAGCACGCCGAACGCCTTGATGTGGATCACGAAGCCCGCAGGCGTCCGGTCGGCCCAGCCCTGCACGGTCGACTCGCCGGGGATCGCGTAGAAGGTCGAGTCGACCTCGACCGTCGAGAAGCGCTCCGCGTAGTAGGGAAGCCGCTCCTTCACCGGCAGTCCCGGCGGGTACCAGTGCCTGGTCAGGGCCGCGTCTGCGAACGAGCAGGTGCCGATCCGGACCGTCGCGGCCATACCGCAGCATAGGTAGCGGGCCGCGGTCGTAGAATCGCCGGCATGGACCCACGGCCGATCGGTGTGTTCGATTCCGGAGTCGGCGGCCTGACCGTCCTCCACGAGTGCCTCGTGACGATGCCGAACGAGGATTTCGTCTACCTCGGCGATCACGCGCGCCTGCCGTACGGGCCGCGGCCGCTCGCAGAGATCCGCCGGTTCGCACACGAGATCGCGGGGTACCTCGAGTCGCACGGAGTGAAGCTGATCGTGGTCGCCTGCAACACGGCGACCTCCGCCGCTCTCCCCGATCTCCAGGCTTCCCTGGCGGTGCCGGTCGTCGGCGTGATCGCGCCCGAGGCGGCTGCTGCGGTCCGCGCCACCCGGAACCGGCGCGTCGGCCTCCTCGCAACGCAGGCGACGGTTGGCGCCGGCCGGTACGAGGCGCTCGTCCGCGCCCTCGACGCGGGAATCCGCTTCACCGCGGTGCCGTGCCCCGAGCTCGTGCCGCTGATCGAGGCCGGGGATCAGACCGTCGATGCGGTTCGCGCCTACGCCGCGCCGCTGAAACAGGCAGGCTGCGACACCGTGATCCTCGGCTGCACCCATTACCCCCTGATCCGACCGGTCTTCCAGCGCGTCTTCGGGCGCGACGTGACGCTCGTCTTCTCGGCCGAGGAGACGGCGCGCGAGGTCGACGAGACCCTCCGCCGCAAGGGCTGGGAGAACGGCTCCGGTCGCGAGGGTGTCTACCGGTTCCTCACGACGGGCGACCCCACCGTGTTCCGCGAGCTCGGGGAGCGGTTCCTGCAGCTACCGCTCGGCGAGGTCACCCGCGTCTCGGTCGCCGAGCTCGAGCAGGCCGCCGCATGACCGCCCGGCAGGACGGTCGCCGGCCAGGGGAGCTCCGCCGCATCGTCGCGGACCCGACGTTCCTCGAGCAGCCGCACGGGATGGTGCTCTGGTCGCAGGGGAAGACACGCGTCCTCTGCACCGCAAGCGTGGTCGAGAACGTCCCGCGCTGGCTCTACAAGACCGGTCGTGGTTGGGTCACGGCCGAGTACTCGCTCCTGCCCGCCTCGACGGGCGAGCGCACCGATCGTGAGGCAGCCCGCGGCAAGCAGGGCGGGCGCACGGTGGAGATCCAGCGGCTGATCGGGCGTTCGATCCGCGGCGTAATCGACTTCCAGGCACTCGGCGAGCGGACCGTCAACCTCGACTGCGACGTGTTGCAGGCCGACGGCGGGACCCGCTGCGCCTCGATCTGCGGGGCCTACGTCGCGCTCGCCCGCGCGCTCGACCGCTTCGGCCTCTCGAAGGCGCTTGTGGGCTCCGTCGCCGCCGTCTCGGTCGGGGTCGTCGGCGGAGAGTCGCTTCTCGACCTCGACTACTCGGAGGACTCGACCGCGGACGTCGACCTGAACGTGGTCATGACCGGTGAGGGTCAGTACGTCGAGGTGCAGGCGACGGCGGAGCGCGTCCCGTTCGACCGGGGCCGCCTCGACGAGCTCCTCGACCTTGCCGCACAGGGAATCGAGACGCTCGCAGGCACCCAGCAAGAGGCGATCGCCGCGCCGCACGACTGATGCGCGCGATCCTCGCGTCGCAGAACCGACACAAGCTCGAGGAGCTCCGGGATGCGCTTCCCGGCTGGCAGATCGAGCTGCTCGACGCCGGCGACTATCCGGAGGAGACCGGCGAGACCTACTTTGAGAACGCGCTCATCAAGGCGCGGTTCGGCCGCACGCTCGCCCCGCCCGATGCCTGGGTGCTCGGCGAGGACTCCGGGATCGAGTGCGACGCGCTCGGGGGCGAACCGGGCCTCCACTCGGCGCGCTGGGCGCCGGGGCGCGACCAGGCCGATGCGCTTCTCGAGCGCCTCGCGGGCGAGGAGGAGCGCGGGAGCCGGATGGTGACCGACCTCGTGGCGATCGACCCGGCGGGCGAGGAGCTTCGGGGGCACGGCGTCCTCGAAGGACGGATCGCGACGGCGCGCCGCGGCGACGGCGGCTTCGGCTACGACCCGATCTTCATCCCCGCGGGCGACACCCGCACGGTCGCGGAGATCGGCGAGACGTGGAAGCGGCAGAACTCGCACCGGGCCCGTGCCGCGCTCGCGCTCCAGGCGGCGATCGGCGCTCGCGGCTGAGCCTCAGGCGACCTCTTCCTTCCGCCTCCCGTGCCAGACGCGGTCGCGGTGCCCGTTCAGCCCCCACCAGTGGTTGACCTCGGCGCCGAGCACGATCACGTTCGCCATCACGTAGAGCCAGACGAGCAGCACGGCCGGACCCGAGAGCGT
>DASZLW010000165.1:0-12553 GCA_035552175.1 Gaiellaceae bacterium
TGGAGCTCGTTGTGCAAGACGTAGAGCAACGGGGTGTCGAGGCTTGCACTCACCCCGTGAGTGAGCCCGTTCACCTTGATCCTGATGTTGTTTGCCATTCGACCCTCCGATGTTGCGTCGGGATGGGCTTCGGGCCGCTCCGCAACCGAAGCCTGGGACAGAAAGGCTACGACCGGTATCCCCTAGGTGCAATAGTCATTTGGCGACTTCACGTAGCACAAGGTTCCGGCAGGTTTTCGCAGCGGGTTTGGAGGCGAATCGACGACTCGGTGCCGCTGGCTGCCCTCAGGCGACGACGACGGCGCGGCTTTTCCTCGCGCCCGGAGCCGCCGCGACGTACCACGTACCGGCTGTGAGGTCGAGCGACGCCGACCGCTTCCCGACGAACGCCGCGCCGGTGACGGTGACCTTCGTGCGCGCCGGCTTCATCACCGTGAACCCGGCCTTCGAGCTTCTGTCGCTCACCCGCACCGAGTACCGCCCGGCGCGGAGATGGGTCACGGGCTTCCCCTCGAAGGCGAGCGTGAGGCTTCCGTCCGCCGCGACCGAGCCCGTGAGGGTGCCCCGGAAGGGGACGACCGCCGACCCGACCACGTCGTGCGAGGAGGTGGTCGTCGTCCCGCCCGGCAGGCGCGGCCCGGTGGCCTTCGGCGGCGCCGTCCCGAGCACCTGTGAGGAGGTGACGAAGGTGTAGACGACGCTCGGAATGCCGTTGTCGCGCCAGGTGTAGGTCGAGCTCGGCTGGAAGTCGACGACGATCGTCGACTGCATCTCGCCGAGATCCATGTCGTCGAGGACGTTCTCCCCCGGCCCGTGGAGCTCGAAGTACGGGAGCTCGTTGCAGCCGCCCGGGCCCGAGAGCCTCAGGGTGTAGTAGCCGGCGGGGATCGCGGTCGGCGAGCCGCTCGTCGTGCCGAGCGGCGTGCCGTCGGGCAGGGTGGCGGAGATCGTCCCGTCCGTGAAGAACACGACGTCGAGGGAGAGCGCCGCGTTCGCGGAGCGCGCCGCGTCGCGGGAGAGCAAACCGTTCGGGGAAAGCGCCGCGTTGCCCGTCGCTCCGGCTGTCGGAACCGTAACGAGGAGCAGCGCCGGCAGCGCGCATGCGAGCAGCAAGCCCGCCGGACGCAGGCCGTTTCGGCGCTGCGGATCCGCCAAGGCCGGAGCTGCCGTCACTCCCATGAGCGCAAGGGTATCGAGCGGACTCGTTCCCGGAAAGGCCCGGGGCCCGGCCGGCGGTCTCGACCGGGAAGCGGCTACGTGGTGGTCATGACGACGTGGCCCGGGAACTTCAGTCCGGGAGCCATCTCCGTCACGACCCACTTCGTCGACTTCGTGATCTTGTAGGCGACGTTGAAGGTCACCGTCGTCGAGCCCTTCCCTGCCACCTCGAAGGTGCCGCAGAGCCGGGACGGCTTCCCGTCCTGCGACACCATCAGGTAGTAGCTCGCCGAGCTCGAGAGCGGCTTCAGCCCGTTGACCGTGAGCTCGATCGGCCAGTTGCCGTTGCCGTCTGCCGAGCCGACCTTGAGGGCCGCCTCGGAGTTCCGCGGGCCCGCGAGCTGCACGACTCGCACGGCGTGCACCGCGCTCGTGTGCGCCTGGTTCGCGAGGACGTACCCGCCGCCGAAGCACGCCGCCGCAACCGTGGCTGCGATCAGCGCCGCGAGGCCGGCACGCCGACGCCTCGGGAACGCAATCACCTCGGCGCCTCCAGGGGGCGTTTCAGGGCCGGCTGGTACGTCGGCCGGCGGCTTCGTCAGCGCAACGGGAAGGTCGGCAGGGGGGCCGGCCGCGATAAGCATCTCGTGCACGCGGCGCAGACGGGCCTGCACCTCCGGACTCACATCCGTCAGGTCGACCAGTTGGTCGAAATCGGCCGTCACTCGAGCTCACCCTCCAGGATCTCGGCGAGGTGCATCAGTGCGCTTCGCGTTCTCGTCTTCACCGTACCAAGTGGAATCCCGAGTCGTGCGGCGACTTCGCTCTGGGAGAGGTCGCTGTAGTAGGCAAGCGCGACCACCTCGCGCTCGCGCTCCGGCAGCCGCTCGAGGGCGCCATGGACCTGCCACGCGGTCCAGGCCTGCTCGGCCCGCTCGTCCGGGCCGGCGTCGGTCGACGCCTCGTCGGGAGCCTCGGCCGCGGGCTCGTTGCGGGCGCGGCTCCGATCGACGATCGCATTGCGTGCGACGCCGTAGAGCCAGGGGGCTCCGGGGCCTCGCTCGGGCTTGTAGGTGCTGGCGGAGCGCCAGATCGAGACGAAGGTCTCCTGCACGGCGTCCTCGGCCCGGCCTCGGTCGCCGAGCCGCCTCAGGGCGAGCCCGAACACCGGCCGCGAGTAGCGCCGGTACAGCTTGTCGAACGCCGACCGGTCCCCCGCGCCGGTCCGCTGAATGAGCTCTCCATCCGAGCACACGAGCGGAATCCTAGGGACCTGGAGCGCAAGGGCCATCAAACAGTCCTTCGGGAACCGGCCGCCGGTCGGTTTTCCCCGAAAGGGGGAGCTTGCGAACCGTCGCCCGTTCGCTATCCGGCCGCCGCCTCGAACCGCCGCCCGACCTCGTCCCAGTTCACGACGTCCCACCATGCCGCGAGGTAATCCGGCCGCCGGTTCTGGTACTTCAGGTAGTAGGCGTGCTCCCACACGTCGATGCCGAGGATCGGCGTCCTGCCCTCCATGAGCGGGTTGTCCTGGTTCGGGGTCGAGACGACCGAAAGCTCGCCGCCGGCGGCCACGAGCCACGTCCATCCGGAGCCGAACCGCTTCACGCCTGCGTCGTTGAGCTGCGCCTTCATCTGGTCGGGATCGCCGAAGGCCGAGTTGATCGCCGACTCGAGCGAGCCCGACGGGTCGCCACCGCCACGGGGCTGCATGATCGTCCAGAAGAGCGAATGGTTGAAGTGGCCGCCGCCGTTGTTCCGCACGGCCGCGCGCTTGTCCTCCGGGATCGCGTCGAGGTTCCGGACGACGTCCTCGATCGGGCGGTCCGCCCACTCGGTGCCGTCGAGAGCTGCGTTGAGGTTCGTCACGTACGCCTGGTGGTGCTTCCCGTGTTGGATCTCCATCGTCTTCGCGTCGATCGTCGGTTCGAGCGCGTCGTAGTCGTAGGGAAGCGGGGGAAGCTCGAATGCCATTCGTCTCTCCTTGAGTCGTCGCCGTTTGCGTGAGGATATGCTCCTCGGCGTTGCAGGCGGAGGAGTTGCCCGTGCCCCACGTGTCCACCGACCACGAAACCGCCGTCAGCACGGCCCGATGACATTTGCCGCCATCGTCGCTGCCGGGTACCTGCTCGGCTCCTGCCCCTGGGGCTACTGGCTCGTGCGGGCGTTCCGCGGGGAGGACGTTCGCGAGAAGGGGAGCGGGAACGTCGGGATCTCGAACGTCTGGCGCAACTACGGCTGGCATCTCGGCGTCCCCGTGGTCCTGCTCGATTTCGGCAAGGGGTTTGCGCCGGCCCTCGTCGGCCTGCACGTCGTCTCCCCGCTCGCCGGTGTACTCGCAGGCGGCGCGGCGATGGTCGGCCACTGGCGGCCGCTGTACCTGGGGTTCCAGAAGAGCGGGAAGATGGTTGCGACGGCGGGCGGCGTCTTCTTCGCGATCGCTCCGTTGCTCGCGGTCTCGGGGCTCGGCGTCTGGCTCTCGTTCTTCTTCGTCAGCGGCTATGCGTCGGTCGGATCGCTCGCCACCGCGCTCTTCATGCCGCTCGGATCGTGGCTCTATGGATACCCGAGGCCGACGATCGGCTTCTCCTGCGCCGCAGGGCTCGCCGTGCTCGCGCTGCACCACGCGAACGTGCGACGGCTTCTGAAGGGCACCGAGTCGAGGTCGAAGTACGGCCTGCTCGGCCGGCGGTCTCGCTCGTCCCGACGAGCCGTCGTCGAGAACCCGAGCTGATGGAAGTCGAGCAATGACCGCGGATCCCGGCGAGCGCGCCCTGGCCGCGCTCGTCAGCCTCGCGTGCCACGACCTGCGTACGCCGCTCGCGACGATCGGCGGGTTCGCGAAGACGATGATCCGGGCGGGCGAGCTGCCCGAGCGCGAGGCGAGGTTCACCGGGATGATCGACACGGCCGCCGGCCAGCTCGCGGAGTTGATCGACCTGCTCGGACTCGCGGCCCGGATCGCCGGGGAGCGGTATGACCCGGTGCTCGTCGAAGCCGACACGCTCGCGCTCGCGTCGGCCTCGGACGACGAACGGGTAGCGGTGACCGGCGCCGGCGTGACCGTCCTGACCGACCCCGACCTGGTGGGCCGCTCGCTCGCCGCGCTTGCACTCGCGACGCTCCGGTACGGGCAGATCGAGTCCGTAGCCTGGGCCGTCGACGGGCGCCGGCTGACGTTGAGTCCGGTTCCGGAGGACGCCGCGCCGGTGGTCGACGGCTCGCAGGTTCGCGATCTCGGGGCGCTCGTCGCGGGCGCTGCAATCGCGTGCCTCGACGGCTCCCTGACCGTCGAGGGCGAGACCCTGGTCGTCCTCCTCTGACCGGGTGTGCATACTCGACTCATGGACGAGAGTGGCTGGAAGCGGCCCTCGCGTCGGCTCCTGACGCTCCGGCGGCTCGAGGTCGGTGGAGCGGCGATCGGCGTCGCGCTTGTCGTGTCGCTCCTGTTCGGGCTCTCGGGCTCGGTGGGGATCGGTCTCGGCTCGGGCGGCGCGGCGATCGTCGCCGGGGTCGTCGCGGAGCGTGTGGTCAGCAGGCGGTTCGCCGCCTGGGCCTACGCCGAGCGCGACGACGACCTCCTCGTGCGCCGTGGGGTGCTCGTGTCGCGCCTCTCGGTCGTCCCGTACGGCCGCATGCAGTTCATCGACGTGCGCTCCGGCCCGCTCGAGCGCACGTTCGGGCTCGCGACGGTGCACATGCACACGGCGGCGGCGGCGAGCGACGCCCGGATCCCGGGGCTCGCGCGCGAGGAGGCGGCGCGGCTTCGCGACCGGCTCGCGGAGCTCGGCGAGTCGCAGGCAGCAGGGATCTGACCGGGGCGTGAGGGAGACCGGGTGAACGATTCCGGCTGGGCGCGGCTCCATCCGGTGTCGCCGTTCGTGCGCGGCGGGAGGGCGACGATCGGGATCTTCGTGCTGCTCGTGCCCGACGTGCTGCTCGGCCGGAGCATCGCGCACGACTACGTCCCGATCGCGATCGCCGGGGGGCTCGTGGCCGTCGGCTTCGTCTCGTGGCTCGTCACCCGCTGGCGCATCGATGCCGACGACCTGCAGATCGAGACCGGCCTCGTGCGGCGGCGCTCACTCAGGTTCCCGCTCTCGCAGGTGCAGGCGATCGACGTCGTGCGGCCCGGGCTCGCCCGGATGTTCCGGGTCGCCGAGCTGCGCCTCAGGATGGGTGGGGCGAGCGGCTCGACGGCCCGGCTCGCCTACCTTCCCGAGCACGAGGTCGAGCCGCTCCGAGCACGCCTGCTCTCACTGGCGGACGGCGCGGTGCCGCACGAGGAGCAGGGCGAGCCTGCGACGGTCGAGGAGCACCTGCTTACGACCGTTCCGACCGCTCGTCTCGTCGCGTCGATCCTGATCAGCGACGTGGGGGTCGTCGCCGAGGCGGCGCTGGTCGCGCTGATCGTCACGGGGTTGCTCGCGCCCGCGGTCGCGGTGGGCGTCATCACCGGCGGTACTGCGGCGATCCTCGCGATCGGCACCGCGGTCTGGCGGCGTTTCAACCAGGAGTACCGGCTCTCGGTCGCCGAGACGGGCGACGGTCTTCGTCTCCACTCGGGCCTCGTCGCGTTGACGACCGAGACGATCCGCCCGGGCCGGGTCCAGGGCGTCCGGATGGTCGAGCCGCTCCTCTGGCGGCGGCTCGGCTGGTGCCGGCTCGAGGTCGACCTGGCCGGCAGGCAGCGCTCGAAGGGCGAGGGGCAGGCCGAGCGTGGGAAGCTGCGCGCCGTGCTGCCTGTCGGCAGCAGATCCGACGCCGAGCGCCTCCTCGACCGCATCGTGCCGGACCGGCCCCGCGAGCAGTCCCGCCCGCCCGCGCGTGCCGGTTGGAAGAGCCCGCTGCGCTACCGCTTTCTCGCGTGGGGCCGGACCGAGACGTGTCTCGGCACGACGAGCGGCCGCCTACGCAGGGTCACCGCCTGGGTGCCGCTCGAGAAGGCGCAGAGCATCCGGTACGTGCAGGGCCCGCTCCAGCGGCGGCTCCGGCTGGCGAGCGTGCACGTCGACGTCGCCGGGCGTGGCCTCCACGCGACGATCCGCGACCGCGACGCCCGCGAGGCGGAGCGGGTGCTCGGCGAGCTCCCCGATTTGGCCCGCGAAGCCCGTGTAGGCCGCGTAGCCCGGGCGGCCGATGCAGCCCTCGCGGGATCCGGGCGAGCCTGATCCTGCCTGTCGTGCGAGCGTCAGCTCGCGACGCGTTCGGAGAACGTCTCGGTGTGCCCTTCGCGCCAGCCGGGCTGGCTCAGCGAATGGCACGAGCGGCACCGGGCCTCGTAGGAGTCGTGGGCTCCGATCTGCACGGTCTCGCCGTCGAACGGCGCGGGCCTGCCGTCGAGGAGCCGTTGCGTCAGCGTCGCCGGGCCGCCGCAGCGGTGGCACACGGCCTCGAGCTTGTCGACGAACTCGGCGACGCAGAGCAGCGTGGGCATCGCACCGAACGGCTCGCCCCGGAAGTCCTGGGCGAGGCCGGCGGCGACGACGCGGGCGCCTCGGTCGACGAGGGTCGCGATCGTCTCCGTGATCCCGGGGTCGAAGAACTGCACCTCGTCGATCCCGATCGCGTCGTATCCGTGCGCCAGCCGGAGCACCTCGGCGCTCGTCTCCGCGGTGACGGCGCGCATCTTCGCGCCCGCGTGCGAGACGACGTGTCCCACGTCGTAGCGGTCGTCGATCGACGGCTTGACGATCAACGCCCGTTGCCCGGCGATCTCGGCCCGGCGAAGGCGGCGGATCAGCTCCTCGCTCTTGCCCGAGAACATCGGCCCGCAGACGACCTCGAGCCAGCCACCGCGATGAGGTTGAGTCCTGATCACGGCGCGTGAGGCTATCTGGGCCACCAGACGTACACGTTCGTCGGCTTGCGGACGAAGCCGAGCCGCTTGTAGAGGCGGTTCGCGGACTCGCGGTACGGCATCGACGTCAGCTCGAGCATCAGCACCTGCGCGTCGCCGGCCCGGGACATCACCTCGCGCGTCAACGCCTCCCCGACGCCCTGGCCCCGGGCGCCCTCGTCGACGATCACGTCCTCGAGGCGCCCCTTCAGGCCCGACGACACCCGGTACACGATCAGCGTCGCGGTGCCGACGATCGCGCCGGTCTCATCGTCCCGCGCGACGAGCAGCGTCTGGCTCGACACCGTCTCCGTGAGCTGCGCAAGGGTGGGAGGGGTACGTGCCTCCGTGAGCTGGGGCATGAGCCTGTGGATCGCGTCGAGGAGCTCCTCCGTCGCCTCGGCTGCCCGGTCGATCCTCATCGGAGGAGCCTCGACATCCGGCGGTCCTTGAGCATGCGGCCGTCGGTCTGGCACTCGGGGCAGTAGTAGATCGTGTGCTCCTCGAAGTCGACGCGGGCAAGCGGTGTCCGGCAGTTCGGGCACGGCTCGCCGAGACGGTCGTGGACGCGGTAGGTGTTCTCGTTCGACGCGCCGGCAAGCCTGAGCTCGAGCCCGCGGGCGAGCTCGTCGTGGATCGCGGCGGCGAGCCGATCGATCTCCTCGGGGGAGAGCTGGGTGGAGAGCTGGTAGGGGGAGAGGCGCGCCCGGTTGAGGATCTCGTTCGCCCAGGCACGCCCGATCCCCGCGATCAGCCGCTGGTCGCGGAGCAGCGAGTGCAGCCGGCGCGAGTCGGACACCAGGATCCGTGCGAGCGCATCGGCGTCGAGCTCGTCGGCCTCCGGGCCGAGATGGGCGAGCTCGGCGGCGAGCGCGTCGGCGCGGAGAAGCCACACGCCGGCGCGCTTCTTCTTCCCGGCCTCGGTGAGCACGAGCTCGCCTCCGTCCTCGAAGCGCAGCCTGAAGACCGGCGCCTTCGGTGCCTTCGCGCCGGGCGCGAAGTACCGGAGCCGCCCCGCGCTCATCAGGTGGATCATCAGCACGAGCTCCCCGTCGCCGGTCGGGAGCAGGAATCGCTTGGCGCGCCGGCGGACGCCGTCGAAGGTCTTCCCGTGGAGCGCGGCGAGCGGCGGATCGAACGTCTTGAGCGTCGCGATGTGGGCCGGGCCCGCCGTGTCGATCGGGCTGCGCCTCACGTCCGGATCGAGCGCCCGGCGCCAGGCCTCGACTTCGGGTAGCTCGGGCATCAGACGAGGAATCCCACGGTCTCGCGATCATCCAGCTCGCGCCCGGGCTCAGGCGATCTCATGCAACGACTCACGTACTCAGCGTAACGGGCGGGCGGTCACCTCTTGAGTGACGAGGAGCCGCTGATCGCGACCGCCTGACGCTCCGCCTGGGCGAGGAGCGTCGAGCCCTTCTTGAGCTCGGTCGTGCCCTGCTTCAGCAGCGTCGCCGCCTTCTGGCCCTCCGCTTCACGAAGGGCGCCGATCGCCTTCGCGATCGCGAGCGAGCCGGTGTAGAGGTGGCCGCACGATGCCTGCATCGACGTGAGGAACGGAGCGAGGCGCGCAGTCGGGGCCTTGCCTGCGGCCTTGATCCACGACTTGCAGCTCGTGAAGATCGACAGGGTTTCGACGAGCGTGTGGTTCGTCGTCGATCCCGTCACGAGCGCGTTCTTTGCGAGCTCCTCGGACTGCACGAGGCTGAGCGCCAGGGCGAACTTGCCGTAGTCCGTCGCGAGAGGCGCGAACCACTTCGACTCGGCCGGGGTCAGCTTGCCGGCGCCCGCCGTCGCGGCTCCTGCCACGGCGGCGAGGAGGCAGGCTGCGAAGACGGTCGCTGCCAGGAATCGCACGGGAGCACTGTAACGCGGCTTGCTCACACGCAAGGCAACCGCGGTCAGTGCCGGACGTCGAGGGAAAGCTCGTCGTCGGCCTGCTCGATCACGAGTGGATCGTGTGTCGCGCAGACGACGGCAGCGCCGGTCTCGCGCGCGAGCCGGGCGAGGAGGAGCGCGACCGACAGCGCGTTCGCCCCGTCGAGCCTGGAGGTCGGCTCGTCGGCAAGCAGGAGCTTCGGGCGCGCGGCGACCGCACGTGCGATCGCAACGCGGGCCCGCTCCCCGTGTGAGAGCCGGGACACGCGCTGGTGCGTCCGCTCCGAGAGGCCGACCGACTCGAGCGCCGCGTACGAGGGCGGCCTCGGGTCGGCGATCCCGCGGATGGTGAGGCCGAGCTCGACGTTCTCGAGCGCGGAGAGATGCCCGACGAGTCCCGCCTGCTGGCCGACGTAGGCGATCGTCGTCCGGCGGATCGCCGCGCGCTCCGCCCGATCGAGGCCGGTGAGCACCGTGCCGTCGATGGTGATCTCCCCCGCCTCGGGAAGCTCGAGGCCCGCGAGCAGGTGCAGGAACGTCGTCTTCCCGGAGCCCGACGGGCCGGTCACCGCGTGCAGCCTGCCGGCTGTGAACGATGCTTCGAACCCGTCCAGCACGGGGCTCGACCCGTACCCCTTGCGGAGGCCGGAGACCGCGGCGACGACTGCGGCACCTCCACGCGGCGGTGGCCCGGGCTGCGGCGCTGCGGTCTGCGGTGCTCCCTCTCCCCGGCCGGGGGCGGCGGTGCCCGACGGCGAGACGACGATCTTCCCCTGCTCGAGCTTCGCGGCGGCGCGCTCGCCGATGCCCGCGCGCTGGAGCAGCTCCTCGGGCAGGCGCAGCCAGCCGCCGCGCCCGACGACGATCGTGTCCGAGGTCTCGTCGTCGCGCGTCCACTCCTCGCTCAGGCGCCCGTCGCGGATCCGGACGATCCGGTCGGCGACCTTCGCCGACTCGGGGTCGTGACTCACGAGGAGTGTGGTGCAGCAGTGCTCGCGGACGAGCTCGCCGATGAGGTTGTAGACCCGGTCGGCGGTCTCCGCGTCGAGCTCGCCCGTCGGCTCGTCGGCGAGGAAGATCTGCGGCCGGTGTGCGAGTGCGGCGCAGAGCGCCACCCGTTGTTGCTCGCCGCCGGAGAGCTCACCCGGCCGGCGATCGCGCTTCGCGGCGAGGCCCACGCGCTCGAGCAGCTCGTCTGCCCTCGCAAGGCGCACGGACCGGCGCTCGCCGCGCAGACCGAGCTGGAGCGCGACGAGGCGTCGGGCGCTCAGCTCGGGCGCCAGGGCCCGCGTGTAGTGCTGGTCGACGTAGCCGAGGCGAGCCGCGCGGTACTCGGCGAGCCGGCGCGCCGGCAGCTTCCCGATCTCCTCGCCGAGCACGCGCACGGATCCGGCCGACGGCGTCTCGACACCTGCGAGGATCCGCAGGAGCGTCGACTTCCCCGCGCCGCTCGGCCCGAGCACGGCGACGACCTCGCCCTCGGCCACGCTGAGCGAGAGGCCCTGCAGTGCGGCGGCGTCTCCCTCCGGCGTCGAGTGGACGCGGAAGACGTCCTTCAGGTCGACGGCGTTCATGCGTATGCCTCCGCCGATCGTTCGAGGGCGCGGCCCGGGAGCCGCGTCGCGACGAAGACGAGCACGATCGCGATCAGCGCATAGGCGCCGACCGCGACGCCGAGCAGTCCCGGGTCGGCAACCAGGCGCAGAGGCGGCTCCGGCCTCGCCGACGAGGCGGTGACGGCGACGAGCGAGAGGACGAGCGCCGAGAGGACCGCCCCCGTCGCGATCCCACCGAGAAGCCCGAAGCCGCCGACGAGCAGCGCCCGGAGGCGGAGGTGCGTCCGGATCGTGGAAGGTGCCGCACCCTGCGCTTCGAGGTCGAAAAGCTCGCCGCGCTCGTCCCGGCGGTCGCCGTCGATCCCGAGCAGAAGTCCGACGAGGGCGAGAGCAAGGGCGAGTGCGGCAGTCGCGGCGAGCGTGGTGAGTGCGCCCCGTGCCAGGGGGTCGGCCCGGAGCCCGGCCAGGATCTTCGCGCGCGAGGTGATCGTCAGCGATGCGGGCGGTGGCGACGGAAGCGATTCGGCCCACAGCTCGTTCGTCGTCCCGAGCCCCGGCGTCGCCGCGTCGAGCACGGTCTCGGCCGTCTGGCGGTCGGCGATCACCGCGTCGCCGTCCACCGATGGAAAGCGCGTGACGATGCCCGCGATGTGCGCCTTGATCACGTCGCCCTCGATCGCGAGGGCGATCGTCCCGTCCGCGCCGGCCGCGGCCGCGATCGCCGGGGTCGCGAGCACCGGAATCGCAAAGCCGTCCGTGGGCTCCTGCGGCCTGAAGGTCGTCGTCTGGTCGCTCTCGAGCGAGTAGGCGACGGTCACGCCACTCCCGGGGCGGCGCACGGCACCGGCCGTGCCGATCCAATTCGTGAAGGCGCCGGCAACCGGGTGTCCATCGACGCTCGTCGCTCCGAGCCGCAGGAGGCCGCGTGCCGTCGGCTGCGTCCCGGTGCCGCCGTTCGAGGCGAAGCGGTTGCTGTTCAGCAGGTAGAGCTGGAGCGAGGTCAACGTCGCGCCGGTGTACGGGATCCTCCCGCGCAGGACAACGCGCGTCGCGCCGTGCGTCGCCCCGAGGTTCACCGAGTCGAAGTCGCCGAGCGGCGACCGGAAGAACGCCCGGACGCCGACGTCCGTGCCCGTGTCGGTCACCGGGAGCTCGAAGTCGGATCCCGCCGGGAGAGCCGTCGACCGGAACCTCGCCGGATAGCCAGGATCGATTGCCTGCGAGAGCTGCCCGAGCGGCTCGGAGGAGAAGTCGCTGCGCCAGCCGCCCGTCGAGGGCAGGGCCGTCGAGGGGATGCCGAGGAACGAGAAGCCGGTACCGGCCGGGACGTTCCCGGAGAGCCGGATCACGGGCGTCGCCGGTCTGCCGCTCCATCCGTGCAGGACCGGGACGAGCTCGGCGAGGTTCTCGTCGACGACGAAGGGCGCGGGAGCGGCGTAGGCGGCCTCGTCCGTCTGGCCGCGAAGCAGCGTCCCGCGGTAGGTGACGGCGAAGATCGCGAGGCCGAGGCTCGCGACGAGGAAGGTCGCGGCGACCGTGGCCCCGCCGGGGTTCCGGGCCAGAGACAGCGAGGCGAGGCGGAGCGAGAGCGGCCCGCGTCGGCCGATCCGTCCGAGGGCGCGGAGCGTCGGCAGGAGCAGCCGCACGGCCGTGATCGCGGCGGCGAAGGTGACCAGCGCGGGGACGAGCAGGACGAACGCGCCGGTGCCGCCGCCTCCGCCCGCGAGCGAGGTCGTGTCGACGGAGCCCCGGGCGTAGCCGACCCCGACGATCGCGACCGCGGCGAGCGCCGCGACGTCGAGCGGAGTGACCGCGAGGCGGCCGACCCGCAGCCCCGGTGCGCGAACGGTGAGGTAGAGGAGGACCGCAGCCGCGGCAGCGGTCCCGGCGGCGGCGGCGAGGCCGGTGGCCGACAGGAGCGAGTGCGTGACCACGGCCCAGCCGGGCGAGCCCGCGGCCCGCGCCACGAAGGCGGCGACGCCGCCGCCGACGCACCAGCCGGCGATCGTCCCGGCGAGGGCGACGGTGGCCGTCTCGGCGAGCGTCCCGAGCTCCACCTGCCAGCGCGTCGCGCCCGCCCAGAGCAGGCGGCGCCGCGCCTCGCCCGCGTCGCGCCGGAGAG
>DASZLW010000166.1:0-1526 GCA_035552175.1 Gaiellaceae bacterium
CGATCCCCTCGTCGAGCTCCTCCCTCGTGATCGTCAGCGGGGGGCACACCATGACGACGTTCCAGTGCGTCATGAGATACAGCCCCTTGCCGAGTGCGTGCTTCGCCATCGACATGACGGGCTTCGCCTTCTCGCCCGAGCCGTTGAACGGAACGAGCTCCTCACGGGTCTCGCGGTTCTTCACGAGCTCGAGACCCCAGAAGCAGCCGAGGCCGCGAACCTCGCCGATCGACGGGTGCTTCTCGGCGAGCCTCGCGAGCTCCACGCCGATCACCTCGCCCATGGCGGCCGCGTTCTCGACGATGCCCTCCTCCTGGAAGGCCTCGATCGACGCGACCGCCGAGGCGCACGCCAGGGGATGGCCGGAGTACGTGAGGCCGCCGGCGAAGAACCGCGGGCGGATCCACTCGGCAATCTCGGGCCTCACGGTCATCGCACCGAGTGGCACGTAACCGGAGTTGATCCCCTTGGCCATCGTGATGATGTCCGGCACGACGTCCCAGTTGTCGACCGCGAACCACTTGCCGGTGCGGCCGAAGCCGGCCATCACCTCGTCGGCGATCAGCAGGATCCCGTACTTGTCGCACGTCTCGCGGATCGACTGGAGGTAGCCGTCGGGCGGGACGATGATCCCGTTCGTCCCGGTGACGGTCTCGAGGATGACCGCCGCGACGGTCTCGGGGCCCTCGTACATCAGGATCTCCTCGAGATGGGGCGCCCCGGTGCAGACAGGGCAGGGATCGGGATGGCCGGCCGGGCAGCGGTAGGTGTAGGGGTCGAACATCCGCACGACGCCGGGAATGCCGGGCTCGGCCGGCCAGCGGCGCGGGTCGCCGGTGAGCGTCATCGAGCCGCCGGTCGCGCCGTGGTAGCTGCGGTAGCGCGCGACGATCTTCTGGCGGCCGGTGTACCAGCGGGCGAGCTTGATCGCGTTCTCGTTCGCCTCGGTGCCGCCGTTCGTGAAGAAGGAGAAGCCGAGATCGCCGGGGGTGACCTCGGCGAGCAGCTTGCCGAGGCGGGAGCGCGACGCGGTCGCCATCGGGGGCCCGATCGTCGCGAGCGTCTCCGCCTGCTCCTTGATCGCCGCAACGACCTTCGGGTGGCCGTAGCCGATCGAGACGTTGACGAGCTGCGAGGCGAAGTCGAGGTAGCGCTTCCCGTCGTAATCCCAGAAGTACCTGCCCTCGGCGCCCGCGACCGCGATCGGGTTGATCGCGTCCTGCACCGACCACGAGTAGAGGACGTGCTTCTTCGCGTCCTCGACGATCTGCTTCCCGAGCTCTGAGCTGTTCTCCACGGCTGCCATGCCTCGATCCTACAAGCGCTGGCGAAACGCCCGCACCGTACCGAGCTCCCGGAAGCCGAGCTTCGCGAGGATCGGGGCCGAGAGCGGGCCGGCGGCGACGATCAGCCGCGGGACGTGCCGCTCGACCGCGTCGTTCCAGCGGGCATGGACGAGGGCCGTGTAGACGCCCTTGCCGCGTGCCTCCGGGAGGGTCGCTCCCCCGAGAAGAAGGCCTCCCTCG
>DASZLW010000167.1:0-2432 GCA_035552175.1 Gaiellaceae bacterium
GTCACCGTCAGCGCCCGGAGCGCCTCGGTCGTCTCGTCGGCGATCTCGGCCGCCTGCCGCGGCGTGACGTTGAGGACGAGCGCCGCGAACTCGTCGCCGCCGAGCCGTCCGATCACGTCGGTGGCGCGGAGCCTGCGGCGCAGGACGTCGGCGGTCGTCCGCAGCACCTGGTCGCCCACGGGATGTCCGGCGGTGTCGTTCACGGTCTTGAAGTTGTCGAGATCGAGCAGGAGCAGTGCGCCGTACTCGCCGCGGCGCTCCATTCGCCGGAGCTCGCGCCGGAGCCCGTCCATGAAGCCGCGCCGGTTGAGGAGACCCGTGAGCGAATCGTGATCAGCGAGCTGGCGGAGCTCGCGTTCGGTCTGCTTGCGGTCGCCGATGTCCTCGATCTGAACCACGTAGAAGAGCGCCTCGCCGCCTCGATCGCGAGCGAGGCTCGTGCTCGCGGCGACCCAGATAACCGTCCCGTCGGCCCGGAGGTAACGGGTCTCGCTTCGCATCTCGTCCGCCTCGTCCACCCTCACGATCGCGTCGCCTGGCACCGTCAGCTCGACGAGGGGGATCGTCAGCAGCTCGTCCCTCGGGTAGCCGAGGAGTCGGCAGAGGGCGCGGTTGACCTCGAGCCAGGAGCCGTCGGGCTTCAGCAGCCCGAGGCCTGCGGGAGCGTTCGCGAACGCGAGCCGGAATCGGTCACCGACCGGATCGCCGACCTCGGGGGCCGCGTGCTCGCCCGGGCCCGGCTCAGGGACGTTCTCCGCGTCGCTCCGAGGCATGCTCAACCCGCTCTGGCTCGGGGGGATCAACGCCAGACGCTCGCCGGAATCGGAGCCGGCACGGCGCTCGGTCGTTTGCGATCACCGCATCCGTTCTCGACTCCGAGCTCGCCCTCGAGAACCTGTTCGAGAGCGGACACGCAGCGTTCGTCGAACGCAGTCCCGGTGTCGGCGCGCAGCAACGCCATCGACTCGTCATGAGTCCACGCCGGGCGGTAGACCCTCGGCGAGATGAGTGCGTCGTAGACATCGCACACGGTGAGGATCCGGGTGTCGAGATTGATCGATTCCGCCGTGAGCCCGCTCGGATACCCGCCGCCGTCGAGGCGCTCGTGGTGGTCCCGGACAAGCCTGCGGATCGGATCCGGGAACCCGCCGAGCTCGTCGAGGAGCTTCGCGCCCCATTCCGGGTGACGCTTGATGATCTCGTACTCGTTCTCGTCGAGCGGGCCGGGCTTCTTCAGGATCGAGTCGGGGACGGAGAGCTTGCCGATGTCGTGGACGAGGCCGCCGATCGCGAGCAGGCGAAGCCGGCTCGTCGAGAGGCCGAGCGCCTCACCGACCTGAACCGCGCGAAGTGCGACCCGGCGGGTGTGCTGCTCGGTGTACTCGTCCTTCTGGGCGAGCCGCAGCGTGATCGCGCGAACGTGCGAGCCGAGGAAGACCTCTTCCGCGGAGACGAGGTCGGCGGCGTGAAGGTCGCCGGAGAGCGGCCGCGACTGCGTCGTGTGCGCGAGATCGAGCGCCACCGGGATACCGACGATCAGGATCCCGTCGAGCTCGAACATGTGCCCGAGCCACCAGCCGAGCTGCGCGCTCGTGAGCGTCAGGGCGGCGACGAGCGCCGTTGCGAGCCATGCGATCCCGACGACGACGAGGAGGTCTGCGATCCGGCGGGTCAGCAGGAAGGTGCGGACGGCGCGCATCGCGAGCACCGCGAAGAGTGCGAGGCCGCCGCCGAGGACGATCAGCGCCGGGGTGCTCCTGGCAGCAGGAACCTCGGGCAGGATGCTCGGGAAGGCCATGCCGACGATCCCGATTCCGAACACGGCCACCAGGAGGATCGCCTGCAGGATGAGGAGCGGCCTGACGCCCTGCAGGAACGACGGAAGCCGGAAGGTGGAGAGGGCGAGGATCGCAGCACCTGCCGGCAGCGTGGCGCCTCCGGTCAGCATCACGGCCCCGTACTGATTCTTGGGGAAGAGCACGCCGGGCGTCGAGATCCCGTGCAGGGCGAGGAGTGCCGCCATCACCGCGAAGGCCGTTCCGATCAGGACCGTCCGGGTGTCCGAGAAGCGCGCGCCGATCGCGGTGAGCGCCAGCGAGGCGGCGGCGGCGACGAGCGCCGTCATGCCGACGGCATAGAAGTGCACGGGCGCCGGGATCGAGACCGTTGTCTTTCCGAAGGCGAGCTCGGTGATTCCCGGGATCGCACAGACAGCCGCGCCGAGCACGAGTGTCGGCGCGAGGCGCTCACGCATCGTCATCATCGGGAACTGTTTTCGGCACGCGATTCAAGAATCTGTAGTCCGGCGTGGAACCATCGTGGTACGAACGACGTTGATCCTGCTGCCCTCACGACCGAAGGAGAGTGCTGAATGCCTGACTACCGGTACCTGATCGTCGGGGGTGGCATGACCGCCGACGCCGCATGCAGGG
>DASZLW010000168.1:0-14289 GCA_035552175.1 Gaiellaceae bacterium
CCTGCGCTCGTGACCGCGATCGGCCTCGTCTTCGCGGTCCTCACGGAGCGCGTCCGCTGGGCCGTCGCCTTCAAGACGGTCGTCTTCCTGCCGATGGCGATCTCGGCCTTCGCGACGGGGGTGACGTGGCGGATCATGTACCAGCAGGATCCGTCACTGGGCGCGGTCAACGCCCTCGGAAAGACGTTCTCGGGCGTCTTCAGCCCGGCCGGAGTCCTCTCCTCGGCCTTCCCCTCGACCGGGACGCTGAAGCAGAGCCCGAGTGGCGCGATCACGCTGACGAAGCCTCTCTCGCCCGGCGGCGTGGCGCTTCTCCCGCTCACAGGAATCCTCCCGACGGACGTCCCGAGCTCGGCCGCCCAGGCGGTGAAGCCGGCCGCGAAGCCGGGCGAGATCGTCGGCGTCGTCTGGCGCGACTTCAAGCCGGGCGGCGGCAAGGCGGGCGTGGTCGAGAAGCAGGAGCTCGGGCTTCCGGGTGTCACGATCGTGCTGAAGAGCGGCGGGAAGAAGGTTGGTTCGACGAAGTCGGCGGACGACGGGACGTTCTCGTTCGACCATCTCGCCGCCGGGAGCTACACGACGGGGATCGGCGCGGAGACATTCGCCAAGCCGTTCGGTGGCTTCTCGTGGCTCGGGCCGAGCTTGATCACGCCGTCGCTCATCATCGCCTACATCTGGATCTGGGCCGGATTCGCGATGGTCGTGATCGCCGCCGGGCTGTCCGCGATGCCACGCGACGTGCTCGAGGCGGCGCGTACCGACGGCGGCACGGAGTGGCAGGTCTTCCGGCGGGTGACCGTCCCGCTCCTCGCGCCCGTGCTCAGCGTCGTCTTCGTGACGATGATCATCAACGTCCTCAAGGTCTTCGACATCGTCTATGCGCTCGCGCCCGAATCGACGCAGCAGAATGCGAACGTGATCGCCCTCGCGATGTACTACACGGCGTTCCAGGGAGGCGGGAACTTCGGCGTCGGCTCCGCGATCGCGGTGTTCCTGTTCCTGCTCGTCGTGCCGGTCCTGCTCCTCAACATCCGGCGCTTCAAGAGAGACGTCTGATGGCGGTCACCTCCCCCACCGTCAAGCTGCCGGCCTCAACGGTCGACGTGCCCGCCCCCCGGGACGCGGTCGCGGCGAAGGTGCTTCGCGGAGTCGCGAAGGCGCCCGTCCACCTCGTGCTCGCGCTGGTCGGGGTCCTGTGGCTCGTGCCGACGATCGGCCTCTTCATCACCTCGATCCTTCCGGCCTCGTCTCTCGCGTCGAAAGGCTGGTGGCAGATCTTCTCGAAGCCGAGCCTCGCCACCTGGTCGAACTACGACGCGCTGTTCCACAACCACGGCCTGATCACGGCGCTCAAGACGACGGCGTACATCGCGGTCGGGAACACGCTCGTCGTCGTCGTCATCGGCGCGATGGCGGGGTACGCGTTCGCGTGGCTCGACTTCCCGGGTCGGGACTGGATCTTCATCGGCGTGATCGGCCTGCTCGTCGTGCCGCTGCAGATGGCGCTGATCCCGATGTTTCGGCTCTACGACTCGGTGCACCTCTACGACACGTGGTACGGGATCGCGCTCTTCCATGCCGCGTTCGGCCTGCCGTTCGCGATCTTCCTGCTGCGAAACTTCTTCGTCGGGCTGCCGAAGGACATCCTCGAATCGGCGCGCATCGACGGCGCGAGCGAGATCGTGATCTTCCTGCGGCTGATCCTGCCGCTCGGCCTCCCGGCGATCGCCTCGCTCGCGATCTTCCAGTTCCTCTGGACGTGGAACGACCTGCTCGTCGCGCTCACGTTCGGGCAGAACACGACGCCGATCACCGTCTGGATCGCCGGGCAGCTGCGCGAGTTCGGGACGAGCATCGACATCATCGCCCCCGCGTCCTTCATCTCCCTCGTGATCCCGCTCGCGGTGTTCCTGGCCTTCCAGCGCTACTTCGTCCAGGGGCTGCTCGCCGGCTCGGTGAAGTAACGGGCCCGTGGCGCCGGCCTGGTGAGGTAGAGGGCACCATGGAGAGGATGAACGTCGCGATCGTCGGGTCCGGGCTCGCGGGGTTCACCGCCTACCAGGCCCTCCGGCGGGGCGGGCTCGAGCCCGGCGAGATCGCCGTCTTCGGGCCCGACGGCGACCCGGCCGCCGCGTTCAGGCGGCGCGCGGCTGCGATCCGGCAGCGCGAGATGCGCTCCGAGAGCGACGGCCACACGCAGCCCGCGAGCTTCCCCGGTCTCGCCGTCCGTTCGGCCGTGCGAAGACGCTCGCCGCTACCGCTCGTCGCCTCGGCGCTCGACCGCTACCACCCCACGCTCGACGAGTTCCTCGCCCACGTCGACGACCGACGGGTGAGGAGCGGTTGGGACTCGAGCCTCCACGCGAGCCGGGTCGAACGGATCCGCGCAGTCGAGGGTGGGTTCGAGCTCGACGGCCACGGCGCGTTCCGGCACGTCCTCGTCGCTCCCGGGCATCCGGGGCTGAACGTGCCCGACGAGCTCGTCGGCGATCCGCGAGCGGTTCATGCGTACGAGCCGCACGAGTACGCCTCCACCGTCACGGTCGTCGGAGCCGGGCTCGCCGCCGCTACAGAGTGGCTGAATGCGCTCGAGACCGGCGCCGAGGTCGTCTCCGTCCGCCGCCGCGAGCCGGTGCGGACCCCGCTCAACGTTCCGCGCATGTACTTCTCGCGGCGCGGGCTCGCCTCGTTCCAGCGGCTCGGCACGGCTGAGCGAGCCGCCCGCCTCGAGGCCCTTCTCGCCCCTTCCTATCCTCCGGGTGCCCGGTTCGACGAGCCGCTCGGACGCGCGGCGCGCGAGGGGCGGTTCAGGGTCGAGACGTCGGTGAACGGAAGCGAGCAGGTGATCTGCGCCACGGGCTTCAGGCACGGGTTCGCGCACGATCCCCTGCTCGCCGGCCTCGTCGCAGACCACGAGCTCGAGACGGTCGACCGCTGGATCGTGCTCGCGGCGGATGCGACCGTTCCCGCTCTGACCGACTCGACGAGGACGCTCGCGCTCTCCGGCGCGGCCGCCCAGTGGGCGTTTCCGGCAGCCGATACGCTCGCAGGCGCGCGCTTTGTCGGGCGCCGGTTCCTGCGGACGGTGAGGGCATGTCCTACACGCTGAGGGGCCGCGTCGAGTCGCGCCTTGCCGCGCTGCTGCCTGTGCTCGCGGCGGCCTGTGTGCTCGCCGCCGCGCTCCACCGCTGGTGGCCGGTCGAGACGGCGGCGCTCATGATCGGTGTCGGCGCGCTGCTCGATGCCCAGCTCTACGACCGGCTCCTCTCCTACCAGCCGGGCTGGGCCGCCGTGCCCATCGGCGCCCTCGAGCTCGGCCTCCTGATCGCGCTGATGCACCTGCTCGGGATCGCGGCGCCGCTCGGGCAGGCGGTCGCGCTCTTCGCAGGGGGCTGGCTGCTCGCGCAGCTGCTCGGCCATGCCGGCTTCCCGCTCCTGCGTCTCGGGTACGCCGAGGACGGCGGCGAGCTCGGGCGGCTGGGAGCCGCCTCGGCCGTGGCGATCGCGGCCGTGCTCGGCGTCGCGGGCGCGACGGCGTATGCGATGGAGCCGCCCGTCGTCCACCTCCACGCGGGTGTCTACAAGGGCCCGCTCGTGATCACGCGCCGCGAGGTGCTCGTGGGCGATCCGGGAGCGGTGGTGCGCGGCGGGATCGTGATCCGCGCGAACGGGGTGACGGTGAAGAACGTCTCGGTGGTGGGCGGCGAGAACGGGATCACCGTCGACAACGTCCGCGGCACCGTCCTCGACGGCGTCTCGATCTCGGGCGCGAAGCTCGACGGGATTCACGTCAGGCTCGCCGGGATCGTGATCAAGAATTGCACGGTCGACATGCACGGCAATCCGCTCGGCCAGGGGATCGACATCTCCTACAACATGAACATGGGGATGAGCATGGTCGAGGGCTGCACCGTCGTGGGAGGCATGGAGGGGATCACCACCCACTCCTCGATGACGGACATCGTCGGCGACCACGTCAGCGGGACGCTCACCGACGGGATCTCGGTGACCGAGATGTCGATGGGAACCGTGATGGACAGCGAGGTCTCCGGCGCTCTCGGGGTCGGGATCTACTGCAACGACCGTTCGATGTGCATGATCGAGCACAACACCGTCGTCGGCACACGCTCCGACACGGCATCCGGGAACCCGAGCCGGAACGGGGTCGGAGTCCTCTCGAGCTTCCAGTCCGAGGCCGATCTCCGCGGCAACCAGCTTTCCGCGAACCCGGTTGCGACCGGCGCGATCATCGACTCCCAGGTCGAGGCGACCCACTAGATGAGTAGCTCCGCGAGATCGTCTGAGCCGGGGCGCGATCTGGATGGTCTGGGGTGCCGTGCCGGTGCCTCGCCGTTGCATCACGCCCCGGTGAGGTGCCGGCACGGTGAAGCGCAGGTCTCACAGCGGACGGCCTCATCGTCTGCTGCGAGACCGCCGCGGCCCAGGCCGTCCAGATCGTGCAACCGGGCACGCGAGATCGTGGAGCCACTCATCTAGATGAGTAGCTCGCCCGGGAGCACGACGGTGCGGCCGGGGCCTGTCTCGTCCCCGCTGATGCGGTCGAGCAGGAGCTGCATCGCGATCGTCCCGAACGTCTCCGCCGGCTGGGCGAGCACGGTGAGCTGCGGGCCGAACCCGGCCGTGAAGCCGAGGTCGTCGAAGCACGCGACGGCGAGCTCGCCGGGAACTGCGAGGCCGACGTCACGGGCCGCCTCGAGGACGCCGACTGCGGCGATGTTGTTCACGGCGAAGATCGCAGTCGGCGGCTCCGGGAGGGCGAGCAGGCGCCTGGTCGCCTCTCGCGATCCGGCGGGATCGATCGAGCTCGTCTCGACGACGAGCTCGGACCTGATCCGGATGCCGGCCGCCCCGAGCGCCTGCTCGTAGCCGAGGGCGCGGTCGCGGGCGGTCGAGACCTCGCTCTGCTCGGTGAGCATCGCGACGGCGCGATGCCCTTCGGCGAGGAGCCGCGCGACGAGCTGCCTCGCTCCCGCGATGCTGTCGCCCTGTACGAGGTCTGCCTTCTTGCCCCTCACCGAGCGGTCGACGAGCACGAACGGCAGGTCGTTGCGCGTGAGCTCCTGCAGGCCCGGGGCGGAGCGGTCGCCGACCGGCGCGACGACGAGGCCCTCGGCACGGAGGGCGACCATGTCCCGGATGTAGCTCCGCTCCCGGGCGAGATCGCCCCTCGTGTTGCACAGCATCAGGTGGTGCCCAGAGCGCCACGCGATCTCCTCGACGCCGCGGACGACGAGGGTGAAGAACGGGTTCGCGATATCCGGCACCACGAGCCCGACGATCCTCGTGTGGCGGCTGATCAACCCACGCGCGAGCCCGTTCGGGACGTAACCGAGCTCGGCGATCGCGGCCTCGACGCGCCGGCGCGTCTCGCCCGCGACACCTTCCTGCCCGTTCGCGACCCGCGACACGGTCATCGCCGACACACCGGCGAGCCGGGCAACATCGCGGATTGTCACCGGCATCACCTGTTACTGTAACAGAACTCTTTTCCTTTCTTTACATGCAATCGTTACTCACTTCTGGTATCGTTATCAACAATCCAACAAGAGGAACTGAGATGACTTACACCTACAGACTGGTTCGGGCGCTCTTCGGCCTCGAGACAGGCCGCTCGTGTCGGCGCTGCGCCGAAGCGATCCGGGCAGACGATCCGTTCGGGTCGAGCGAAGGCGTCTGCCGCGCCTGTCGCGCTGCGGCATAGGACGGAACGCGGTACGCTCGCCTCGGGGCGAGTGCCGTGATCGAAGACTACGCCCTCATCGGTGATCTCCAGACCGCGGCGCTCGTCAAGCGCGACGGATCGATCGACTGGTGCTGCTTTCCCCGCTTCGACTCGGGCGCCTGTTTCGCCGCCCTCCTCGGGGGCGTGGACGACGGCCGCTGGCACCTCGCCCCCAGCTCGGCCGTCACCCGCGCGCAACGGCGATACCGGCACGACACGCTCGTCCTTGAGTCCGTCTTCGAGACGGCCGGGGGCAGCGTGCGCGTGATCGACTTCATGCCGCCGCGCGGGCAAGCGCCCGACATCGTGCGGATCGTCGAGGGTCTCTCCGGGGCAGTCTCGATGCGATCCGAGGTCGTGATCCGGTTCGACTACGGGAAGATCACTCCGTGGGTCCGGCGGGTCGATGACGCGACCGTCGCGATCGCGGGGCCCGACGGCGTCTGCCTCCGCACGCCCGTCGAGTCGCACGGCGAGGGGTTCAAGACGGTCTCCGAGTTCACCGTCTCACCCGGCGATCGGGTTCCCTTCGTCCTCACGTGGTTCCCGTCCCACCAGCCGTTGCCTGCAGAGATCGACCCGGAGCAGGCGCTCGGCGAAACCGAGGCGTACTGGCTCGAGTGGGCGGGCACGTGCAAGCACGCCGGGGACTACCACGAGGAGATCCACCAGTCGCTGCTCGTCCTGAAGGCGCTGACGTACGAGCCGACCGGAGGCATCGTCGCCGCGCCGACGACGTCGCTTCCGGAGGCGATCGGCGGCGTCCGCAACTGGGACTACCGGTACTGCTGGCTCCGCGATGCGACGCTGACGCTCCTCGCGATGCTGCGCTCCGGCTACCGGGAGGAGGCGGTGACGTGGCGGCAATGGCTGCTGCGTGCCGTGGCCGGAAGCCCCGAGGACGTCCAGATCATGTACGGGCTCGGCGGCGAGCGGCGCCTCGACGAGCGGGAGCTCGACTGGCTCGCCGGATACGAGGACTCACGCCCCGTGCGGGTCGGCAACGCCGCCTCGACCCAGCTTCAGCTCGACGTGTTCGGCGAGGTGCTCGATGCGCTCTACCAGGCGGCGCTGCATGGCGCCCCGGCCGACGGCGCCGTCTGGTCGCTCGTCCGCAGGCTGCTCGAATGGCTCGAGGAGGGCTGGCGCTCCGCGGACGCCGGGATCTGGGAGGTGCGCGGACCGGCGCGGCACTTCACGCACTCGAAGGTGATGGCGTGGGTCGCGTTCGACCGCGCCGTCCGGTTCCACGACGAGCTCGACCAGGACGGCCCGGTCGATCGGTGGCGCGAGCTCCGGGACGAGATCCATGCCACCGTCGTCCGCGACGGCTGGAGCGAGGCCAAGCAGGCCTTCTCGCAGTCGTTCGGATCCGACGAGCTCGACGCGAGCGTCCTGCTCCTTCCGCTCGTCGGGTTCCTGCCCGCTCTCGATCCGCGGATCGTCTCGACGGTCGCCGCGATCCGGCGCGAGCTGACGCTCGACGGCCTCGTGCTGCGCTACCGGCCGGAGGTCGTCGGCGTCGACGGACTGCCGGGGGGCGAGGGCGTCTTCCTTCCGTGCTCGTTCTGGCTCTGCTCGGTGCTCGCGATGCAGGGGAGCCACGACGAGGCACGTGAGCTCTTCGAGCGGCTGCTCGACCTGCGCAACGATGTCGGGCTCCTCGCGGAGGAGTTCGACCCGATCAACCGACGGCAGCTCGGCAACTTCCCGCAGGCGTTCACCCATCTCGCGCTCGTGGACGCGGCGTACACGCTCGGCGAGGGCCGGGGGCTCAAGCGGCCGCGACGCAAGGCCTGAAGCCCCTGCACCCGGACTTCGGGGCGCCACCGCGTCCGGCGGCGCCCCTCCGCGTCTTCACGCGCTCGCGTAGAGCAGCGAGCCCGGCGTCGTCAGGGTCTCCCCCGTCTCGAGCAGCGTCTTCAGGCCCGACAGGATCTGGGGCCAGCCGCCGTAGATCTGGTCGTTGACGTTCTCCGGGAGCTCGTCGTGGATCACGAGCAGCTTGCACGAGTCGCCGACGGGCGCGATCTCCCACGTCACGCGCGAGGTTCCCGCCGCCTTCACCTCGTCGCTCCAGAGTGCCCTGAAGCTCTGCACGAGCCGGCGCGGCGGGTCGATCTCGAGGTTCTCGCCCTCGCTGATCGGGAACGGCGCCGTCGGGCTTGTCGCCCGGTAGCTCGAGCCGGCCGTCCAGTCGGACTCGACGCCGACGCCGAAGCAATACCGCTTCCGCTCCTCGGGATCCGTGATCGCCTGCCAGAGCCGTTCGGGCGTCGTCTTGATGTAGATCTCGAACACCTTCTCCATCGTTGCCTCCAGTCGGTCCTTCAGGCCGCTGAGCCCTGCGGCCCACGGCTCTGCGTATTTGCTCACCCACCGGTCGTGGACGAGCCTGATCGGGACGGGGTTCAGGAAGTGGAGCTTCTCGCGCCCCCGCCGACGCGTGACGACGAGACCGGCCTCCTCGAGCACGCGCAGATGCTTCATCACCCCGATCCGCGAGATCGGGAACTGGCGCTCGAGCGCCGTCAGCGTCTGCCCGTCCTCCCGGAAGAGCTCGTCGAGGAGCGCCCGGCGGGTGGGATCGGAGAGGGCCCTGAACACGTCGTCGTCCATGCGTCGGATCATATGTAACTCATTGGTTACATGTCAAGTCAGGCAAGATGCATCGGTGGCCGAAGAAGCGACGTTCAAGGTCCGGTTCGCAAACGGCGAGACCGAGAAGGCCGACTCGCTCTGGAGCGCCCGCCATGCAATCGCCCGCAGGGCGACGTTCGACACCGGTCCGCTCCACCCGCGAAACGTGCTCCCGGCCGAGGTGTGGAAGACGGGCGCGAACGTCTTCGGCCGCGGGATCTTCGTCGAGCGCATCCAGACGGCCGCCGAGCTCTCGGCGGTCACGTAGCTGCCGGGACAAAGCCGCTGCCCGCCCGAACCGAGGGCCGAACAGCCCTTGTGATGCAAGTTACAAGCTGCCCGCGAGCTCCGACGACACGAGCCGGATCCACGCCCGCGGCGGCTCCTTTCGGCGGGCCTCACCGGGGGGCGAAAACCGGTGTCTGACACCAGGTGTAGACGCCGGAACCCTGATCAACGCTGGGGTTCGGCCAGGCGCGACTCGCAGGCGGATCATCGTCTGGCACCGTTTTCGGAGCGCCGAGGAAGCCCGCGCCGTTGCCGTTCCGCCGGACGCGATCCGGCGGTCCGGCCGACGCGTTAGGCTCCCGCCATGCGGAAGGCAGGCGCGCTTCTCCTCGTGGTAGCGGTCGCGGGCGCTCTCGCGAGCTCGGCCGGCGCGAACTCGGCCGGCAAGTACTACGCGCTTCGCGTGCACGAGACGCTCCGGCTCGCCGGTTCGAACGTCCTCTGTGGTGCTGGATCGACCGCCGGGTTGACCTACATCGACTGCGGCATCGTCAACTCGGCCGGCAAGGAACTGGCCGGAAGCTACGTGTCGCTTCTCGCCAAGAGCGGCCGCACGACCGTGATCGCCGACGGCGGCAAGAAGATCCTCTTCGACAAGACCGCCGGGCTGATGGAGCGGAGCGTGCGGAACGTCCTCCATGCCGGGGACGCGTTCGGCATCGCCGGAGTTGCGACCGTGTACTGCAGTGCCGCGAGCGTGCAGGGGAGGCCGACGGTGTTCTGCGACCTGGTCGACACGAAAGGGGGCTTCGTGCACGACTCGTACGCGTTCGGGATCAGCGACACGGTTCTCACCGCACTCATGTGGGACGCGAAGGGGCACTCGAAGCTCCTGAAGTCCTGGCCCGAAAACGGGTAATCACCCCAACGCCCGCGAGGCGATCGATTGGCCGTCACCGTCGCGGGGGAGGCGAAGCAGAAGACCCAGACCGAGCTGACGAAGCAGTTCGACAAGGGCATCTCCGACCTCGTCAAGTCGATCGTCGGCAAGGATGACGCGCTGAAGACGGAGCTGTTTGCCAAGGCGAAGGCCGAGGCGAAGGCCGAGGCGAAGGCGGGCAAGTCGGGCGGCAAGCCGGAGTTCAGCACCAACGTCGGCTTCGACTTCGGCGTCGACGCGACGGTGTTCGGCAGCGCGAAGGTGACGATGGGCGAAGACGATGTACGGCCCGATCCTCGACAAGTAGGCGCCGGGATACGCTGGGGCGGTGCTCTTCGTGGCAGCACTCGTGGTCGCGCTGCTCTTCCTGCCGACCCCGTGGAACGTCGTCCTGATCGTCGCGGCGGCGGGATGCGAGGCGGCCTTCTGGACATTCGGAATCCGCTACAGCCGCCGTCGCCGCGCGCAGGTCGGCGTGCAGACGCTCGTCGGTCGGGTCGGCGAGGCGATCAGCGCCCTGGCCCTCGAAGGCCAGGTGAAGGTCGACGGCGAGATCTGGGAGGCGCGGGCAGCACAGGTCCTGAAGGCGGGCGATGCGGTGCGCGTGATGCGCGTCGACGGCCTCACGCTCGAGGTCGAGCAGGCGTGACGAACGACGACGTGTTCGAGTCGTGGGTACAGGAGGCGATCGACTCGCTCCCACCCGAGATCGACGCGATGATGGACAACGTGGCGATCGTGATCGAAGACGAGCCGCCGCCGGGAGCGGGCCTGCTCGGCCTCTACAACGGCGTTCCCCTGACGCGGCGAACGTCGAGCTACGCCGGCATCCGGCCTGACAAGATCTCGATCTACCAGCGGCCGCTCGAACGCCACTACGGCCACGACGTCGCGCTGCTTCGCGAGCAGGTCCATCGCGTGGTGCTGCACGAGATCGCCCACCACTTCGGGATCAGCGACGAGCGGCTCGTCGAGCTCGATCGGTACTGACCGGCGGCCGCCGTCACGCACACACGGATCGCCTCCACCCGCTCTTCGAGGCCTGAACGAGCGCCGCGCTGACCGGAGACGGCCGTTTTCGCAGTTGCCGACGCGGGTACTGGAACGCACTCAGGGTCGTGACGTCATGAGTGACAATCCAACAGAACCGTCGGTGAAACGCGCCGAGCGAAGGGTGGAGCAGTTTCTGCCCACCGCTCGAGAGACGACGAGCGGCCCCGCGTCGAGATGCAGGACCGCCACGACGTGATCGCGCGGGAACTCGCGATCGTCATCCCCGCCTAGACGGCTCCGGAGGCGCAGGATGGACACGAAGAAGACTGCCCTTGCAGGCCCGCTGCCGCGCATCGACGCGATCGCCCGGGCCGGGGGTCGGGCTGCACGACGCGCCCCGGCGCTGATCGGGTCGCCGTACTCCCTGGTTTCCCTGCTCGCGGCCACGATCGTCTGGCTCATGGTCGGCCCTGCCTTCGGCTTCTCGAACAGCTGGCTGCGCGTCCCCTCGGCGGGAGCCTCGATCCTCGCGCTCATCCTCGTCGTGCTGCTGCAGTACTCCCAGAACAGGGACACCCGCGCGATCCAGCTCAAGCTCGACGAGGTCATCCGCTCGGTCGACGCGGCACGCAACGAACTGCTCGGCCTGGAAAGGCTGTCGGACACCGAGCTCGACCGGATCGAGGACGACCTCGGTCATTTCCGCGAAGGCCGCCGCTGACACCACCTCGGTCCCGCACCGAAGAGCTCAGGTGTAGGCGGTCGCCGAAGGGGAATGCTCAGGGGATGATCCGAAGAAGACGCACTCCGCCGCCGCGTCGCACCGGGCTCGGTCAGCTCGTCGGGCGCTTCCGAGGGAAGGAGACGCAGTCGGAGCCTTCCCGATCCCGCGCGATCGTCTCATGGATCACGGGCGGCCGAACGCGCTCCCGACGGCGCCGCCGCCGCTGAGCGCTCGCCCGCAACGCCGGCGGCGCGCGGGCGCCGCCGCGCTCACGCTCGTTGCGACGCTGTTGGCGCTCGCCACGGCGAGCGAGGATGTCGGCGCGACGCTCACGCCCACGTTCTCCGCATCGACGCGCCCCGACGGCTCCGAGACGTTGGCCGCAACGGCGTCGAGCTCGGCGGCGGCCAACTACCAGTGGAGCTTCGGGGACGGCACCGCGGGCACCGGTCGGACCGTCGTCCACTCCTTCGCGAAGCCCGGGATCTACCGGGTAACGCTGACCGTGAGCCAGAGCGGCGGCGCGAGCGGGTCCGCCACGAGCGAGGTGACCGTCGACCCGGCAAGCGTCTACGCACCGCTCGTCTACCTCGCGCCGGGAGAGACACTCTACCCGGACGACGTGCCGGACTTCCTCGCGCACTCGGCCCTCTACTGGCAGAACGGGAAGGTCCGTGCCGGCGGCGCCACGAGGACCTGCGCGCCGACGCTCGTCTCGACGGAGGCGCAGCTCGATCCGGTCCGCCTCGGCGGCGCGGCGCCCGCCGTCCCGTACCGGCAGCATGCCGTGCCGGCGACCGTCCTCGCCGGAAGCGAGCCGTGTCAACCGACCGGCACCCTGTACAGCACGAGGATCTTCACGACGCCGCAGAACGGGCGTGCCGCACCGCAGGGCTTCTACCTCGACCTGCTGCCCGCCGGAGCCGGCGCCGATGCGGCCGCGAAGGAAGGCGACCACTCGCTCGAGGACGGCATGTACTTCGAGTACGTGCCGAACCGCTACGTCGTCTTCTGGTTCTTCTATCCCTACAACGACGACACGACGCTCGGTGTCGTCCACGAGATCCACGAGGGCGACTGGGAGCATGTCGTCGTGCGGCTCGACGGCACCGACACCGCGACCGCCGTCGCGTATGCCCAGCACGCCTGCGTCCAGAGCGTCGAGAGCTGGTCTGCGCTCGCGCACCCCGCTGGATCGCTCGCCTCGCACGGCGGCGGCATCGACCAGGCGACGCACCCGATCGTCTACTCGGCAAGGGGCGGCCACGCCTCCTACGCGACCACCGGCACCCACTACTTCGCGTGTCCAGGCGAGCCTGCCGAGGGCTTCGGCGACGTCACCGGGCGCGGTTCGGCGTGGCAAACCTGGACCGGCGAGGAGGATCTCAAGGCCCAGCCCTGGCTCGGCTACAAGGGTGCGTGGGGATGGGGGGTCGGGACGAAGCTGCACCCGTGGGGCCCGCTCGGCCCCTTCCCGGGGCGCGAGGGCATCGTCCCGGCCGGCTGGTGACCGCCGTCAGCCCGTCAGGCGATTCCTCGTCCCCTCGATCGCGTCCCTGATCTGGGCAAGACAGAGCTGGTCCTGCAGCTTCGCGCCGAAGCCCGGGTTCGCGACCGGGTCGATCAGGAGCGTCCGACCGTCGTCGGCCACGATCACGTTCGACGGGTTCACGTCGCCGTGCGGGAGCGACTTGGCGTGCAGCCTCTCGATCGTGGCCTCGACGAGCGCCAACTGCCCGCGCGCCTCCTCTGTCAGGCCGTGGGAGATCAGCGTCTGCAGTGTCTCACCGCTGACGTACTCGAGGATGTAGCCGGCGAAGTCTCCCTCCGCGCTCATGACCCTCGCCGCCGGCATCGGGATGTGCGCCGGTGTGACGCGGTGCATCGCGATCAGGCGCTCGAACTGCAGGCCGAGGTTCTCGGACTTCGAGATCGACCGGATCCCCGCCGTCGCCGGAGGCGCATATTTCGGCCAGCAGTACTTGAGCATCACCTCCTCCGGCGCGAAGCCCTGACTCAGGAGACCGCGCTCGAGCTCGCTCCCGTCGGCGATCACGATGTCGCTGTAGAAGATCGGCCGGCGCACCGGCACGCCCTTCGCGGGGCGACGCTTCCCGCTTCCGAGCAGGCGGCGCACGGGAACCGAGAGCCTGCCCCTGCGGCCTTCGCCGGCGGCGTCGTCCGGTGCGGGATCGTCGGCCACACCTCCATTCTGCGGAACCCCGCGGGTTCGCGGGCGACAGCGGGCTCGTTCACCCGACCAACCGCAAGGACTGGGACTGAGCTGGAACGTGCCCGGATCGCCGCCCCCCGGGAGCTGAGACCGGCCGGCAGGTACGGTCAGCGGGTGAGCGCGAAGGCCGAAGCAGGGCGCGACGGGCGATCGCCGCTACCGGGATTCGTCGTGTGTCCGGCCTGCCGGGGCGCGCTCGACGCGCAGTTCGCCTGCGGCTCGTGCGGCCGCTCGTACGAAGAAGAGGACGGCATCGCGCGCCTGCTCGACCCGACGGCCCCCGGGCTCGAGGCGAAGCTGCGCGAGCTCGCCGCCTGGCCCGAGCTCGCGAAGGAGCAGGGCTGGTACCAGGCGGACGACCGCATCGACACCGCCCTCCCGTTCCTGAACCGCGACCTCGGCTGGGAGGATCGGGCCTGGGCCGCGACCGAGCATGGCTTCCGGCTCCTTCTCGACCGGTACATCCGGCCCGGCGACCGGGTGCTCGAGCTCGGCGCCGCCAAGAGCTGGGCCTCGCAGCACCTCCTGCCGCTCGGATGCGAGTACGTGGCGTGCGACCTCGTCGTCGATCCGCTCATCGGGCTCGGCCGCGGCCGGTTCTTCGAGGAGCGCGTCGGGCCCTACCTCCGCGTGCAGGCCGACGGGGAGCGGCTGCCGTTCGCGGATGGAAGCTTCGACGTCGCCTTCTGCATCGCCACCCTCCACCACGCGCTCGACCTGCGAGCGATGGTCGGCGAGCTCGCGCGCGTCACCCGGAGCGGAGGAGTCGTCGCCGGGCTGAACGAGGG
>DASZLW010000169.1:0-8472 GCA_035552175.1 Gaiellaceae bacterium
GGCTCGACGGCGAAGGTCATCCCTTCCTCGAGCACCACCGTTTCGGCGCCCGGCAGATCCTCGCCGATGTACGGAGGCTCGTTGGCGCCGATGCCGACGCCGTGCCCGATGAAGAGGCTGATGAAGTTCTCGGCGAATCCATGGGCGCCGGCGGCGTCGCGGCAGGCGAGCGCCACGTCGTCGTTCGTCGCTCCCGCGCGCATCCCCGCCGTTGCGGCCGCGAGCCCGTCGTAGACAGCGGTGTAGACCTCCTGCTGCCTGCGGCTCGGCTTGCCGCAGATCACGGTGCGTCCGATGTCCCCGAAGTAGCCCGACCACTGCGCCCCGATGTCGATGAAGACCACGTCGCCGTTGCGGATGATCTTGTCGGACGGGATCCGGTTCGGAGGCGCCATGTGCTCGCCCGAGGCGACGAACGGCGTCGTCACGTGGGAGAGCTCGCCGCCGAGACGGTAGAGCTCGTGCATCGCGGCGGCGACGACGTCGGTCTCCCTGACGCCGGGGCGGATCGAGCGCACGGCGACCTCGAGCACGGCCTCGGCGATCGCGCACGCCTCCTCGATCAGCGCGATCTCCTCGGGGAGCTTCAGGAGTCGCGCCTTCTGCATCGGCGCGTCGCCGTCGGCGAGCGTCACGCCGGGCGCGAACTCGTGCAGGGCCTGCACCTGGCAGAAGGCACCCTCGTCGAGCCCGAGCGAGCCGACGCCGTGGCGCTCGAGCAGGGGCGCGATCGTGTGCTCGACGGCGCCGCGGACGAGCCCCACCGCCTCCATGATCGGGACGGCGTGGATCTCCTCGATCCAGGGCATCACGACGCGCGCCCGCTGCACCTCGCCGCCCGACGCGAGCAGGACCGGCGGCCCGTCCGCAGGCAGGAAGCAGCCGTTGAGGAGCGTCGACTTCCCCGCGATCAGCTGGGCCCGAAGGCCGGTGAGGTAGCGGACGTTCTCGTCCTTCCAGAGCAGGAGCCCGTCGAGGCCGGCCGCCTTCAGCTCGGCCCGCGCCCGCTCTACGCGCCGCTCCCGCAGCTCGTAGGGGTCGGGGCGATGCTCGTAGTCGACCCGGAACTGCCCGTGGGCGAACGTTCCGAGGTCGGTGCGTGGTCGCCGCGGGGATGGAGGGCCGACGCTCATCCGGGCCGCGATTCAAGCAGATCGATTCTCACTCACCCCCGGCGCATGCCGAGAAAAGATTGCGGGATCATCCGTCGTGCTCAGGGGGCGCCGTAGTATCGGCGGGTGACCACGTCGAGCGTGAGGGGCTCCGGATGAACGCAGGCAGCGAGCCGAATCGGCCTCTGCCGGACGACGCCCAGGTCGACGGCCGCCCGAGGTACGGGCGCGCCGAGCGGGTCACGTCGGCATCTCGCCGAACACCGAGCGGCACCAGCTCCGCCGGTCGGCCGCCGAATCAGAGATCGACCGAGATAGACGCAGTTGCCGGAGTTGCCTATGGCCACGAGAGAGGAGCCGCGCAGGATGGAAGCAGGAACCACCACGCATAGCCTGACGGAGACGGGGAAGGGGCTCGATCTGTCCTTCCTCGGGAAGCCGCACGAGCACGATCCGCGGCGGGTGTACAGCACCACGGGGACCGACTGGCAGGCGCGGGTCGACTTCGACCGGATGCGCCGCGACCGCCTTGCGCGGGCGCGGATGAAGATGGAGGAGCTCGATCTCGGCGCGCTCGTGTGCTTCGTCGGCGAGAACGTGCGGTACCTGACGGGCGTCTATCAGGGGAACTGGAAGAACAACATCTTCATCCGCTACGCCGTGCTCACGCGCGGCGGCGAGCCGATCCTCTTCGAGACGGCAGGGTCGGACCTCGAGTGCGCGAAGATCGACGCGCCGTGGCTGAACGGGAACATCCGGCCTGCGATCACGTGGAAGTGGGCCGAGACCGCCGAGGTGATGATGTCCGACCGCATGGTGCAGTCGATCGTCTCGGTGCTGAAGGAGGCGGGCGTCGAGAACGAGCCGGTCGGGATCGACATCTTCGACCCGAGCTCGGGCGCGGCCTTCGAGCGTGCCGGGGTGAAGACGACGAGCGCATGGCCGGCGATGTCGGGTGCGCGGATCGTGAAGACGCCCGACGAGATCGAGTGCCTGAAGATCTCGAGCGCCTTCGGCGACGCCTCGTTCTGGAAGATCGAGAACGAGTGGTTGAAGCCGGGCGTGCGCGAGGCCGACATCACGGCCGAGGTGAACAAGTTCCTCTACGAGAACGGGTTCGACTTCGTCTACGACATCATCGTCGCCTCGGGCGGCAACACGAGCCCGTACCGGCGCTGGCACACCGACAAGCTGATCCGGCTCGGGGACCTCGTGATCGTCGACCAGAACGCGATCGGGCCCGGCGGGTACTTCGTCGACTTCGTCCGCTGCTTCAAGGTCGGCAAGAAGTGGACGCCGAAGGAGAAGGATCTCTACAAGGAGTGCTACGAGTCGATGTACGGGGCGATCGAGATGATGAAGGCCGGGAACACGACCGCGGACGTCGCGTCGAAGTTCCCGAAGTACGCCGACGACGAGTACGGCACCGTCACGTTGCAGCAGTTCGCGCACTCGATCGGTCTCTCGCTCTACGAGGGGATGTGGATCTCGCGTGCCTACTCGCTCGACTACCCGGTCGAGCTCGAGGAGAACATGTACTTCGCTTGCGAGACCTTCGCCGGCCATCCCGGGCTCGAGCAGACCGTCCGGCTCGAGGAGAACCTCCTCGTTACGAAGGACGGGCCGGTCATGTTCACCAAGTACCCGTTCGACGAGGAAGCTCTGAGTTGACAGAGGAGGCGACGACGTACCGCGTGGTCGTCACCGATCACGTGTTCACCGATCTCGAGACCGAGCGGGGGCTGCTGGCCCCGCTCGGCGCCGAGCTCGTGCTCGCCCCGTCGACAGACGAAGCGACGCTGACGGAGCTCGCACGTGGGGCCGACGCGCTGCTCGTCTGTTACGCCCCGGTGCCGCGGGCCGTCGTCGAGGCGGCGGCGGAGGGCGGCGTCCGGGTGATCTCGCGCTACGGGATCGGGTACGACAACGTCGACGTCGACGCCGCATCCGAGCACGGGATCCTCGTGACGAACGTTCCCGACTACTGCCTCGACGAGGTCGCCGACCACACGATGGCGCTGCTGCTCGCTGCGGCGCGGGGAGTCGTCGAGGCCTGCGCCTCGGTGCGGCACGGCGGCTGGGCCGTGCCGCAGACGAGGATCCACTCGCTCCGCGGGCGGCAGCTCACGCTCGTCGGTCTTGGTCGGATCGGGGTGAAGGTGGCCGAGCGCGCGCTTCCGTTCGGGCTGCGGGTCGTCGCGTTCGACCCGTTCGTGACCGAGGCGCCCCTTGCCGGCATCGAGCTCGCCGGTTCCCTCGCCGAGGCGCTCGCCGGCGCCGACCTCGTCTCGCTTCACGTCCCGATGTCGGCCGCGAACCGGCACCTCGTCGACGACGCCGCGATCGCGCTGATGACGCGGTCTCCGGTGCTCGTCAACACCTCGAGAGGCGGGCTCGTCGATCTCGACGCAACGACTCGCGCCCTCGAGGACGGCCGGCTTGCGGGTGTGGCGCTCGACGTCACGGAGCCGGAGCCGCTGCCCGCGGATCATCCCCTCCGGACGCATCCGCGCGCGATCGTGACCCCGCACATGGCGTTCTACTCCGAGGAGGCGCAGGCTGAGCTGCAGCGCCGGGCCGCCGACGAGGTGGCGCGCGCCCTCGAGGGAAAGCCGCCGCGCTCGCCGGTCAACGCCGACCGTCTCGGCCAGGCGGCCAGCTGAGCCCGCAGGGCCTTCGCGGCAAGCGAACTACCCGGACCTCGCGGGGAAGACGGCGTTCGTCACCGAAGGCTCGAAGGGGATCGGCGCCGCGACCCGCCTCCTCGCGGCAAACGGACGCGAGGGCCGCGGTCGTCGGGACAGGGCCAACTGCATCGCGCCGGGAACGACGCGGTCGGAGCGGATCGAGGGATTCATGGACGTCGAGGCGATTGACCGCGTCGGGGCTGACCGGTGTCAGGCTCGACCGTCGACGGGGGCCGAGTGATGCTGTGAGGCAGGCCGGTGCTCAGCGGCGCACGAGGTGCGTGATCCAGGCCGTCCGGCTCCCGTCGACCGCGGGCGCGACCACCGCCGCGACCTCGCGGTAGCCGGCGCCCGTGAGGAACGACCGGGCCGCCGTCTCGTCGGCGAGCTCGACGTCGAGGATCCAGTGGGCTGCGCGCCGATCGCGGCCCGCGTTCTCTGCCGCGACGGCGGAGACGACGCCGTCGGCTACGGCGATCGACGCGGCCGTGTCGAGCGCGGCCCGGCGCGCCGAGGCGTCCGCGACGCGGTTCCACTCGAGCACCTCGCAGTGCCGCACCGCGCCCGCGGCGGCCGGCCGGTCGTGCTCCCAGTCGATCCGGGCCGTCGTGCCCTCGACGGCCAGCGTCGCGTTGAAGGACGAGACGGCGACATGGACCGGATGGGCGACGTACTCCTCGTACTCGTCGAGGCCGTCGAAGTCGAGGTGCAGCGCGACGTCGTAGCGGCCGGCTCCGTCGTCGCCCGGAAGGGCCTCGCCGTAGTCGCCGCCGCGGACGGTCGGGCATTCCGTGAAGAGGGACGCGAGGCCGTCGAGCATCGCCTGCCTGTCTGCGGCAGTCACCGTCTCGCCGAGGAGAAAGAGCGCTGTGTGCCGAAGCATCCGCGCGCTAAGCCGCAGCGGGGGCGTGCGTCTCGAGCCCGTAGAGCGCGGCCACGTTCGCCTCGGCGATGCGCGAGGCGGTCGCCTCTCCCGCGACCGCGACCAGCTCGTTCCACGGGTCCGGCGTCGCCATGTCGCAGGGCAGATCGGTGCCCATCAGCATGTTCTCGACGCCGACCTGGTCGATCAGGAACGCGAGCGCCTTGCGGTCGTGGGTGAGGCAGTCGAACCGGATCTGGCCGAAGTAGTCGCGCGGATTCTCGGGCGTCCCGGGCGGGTAGGGCCGTACCGTCCGCGCGTGCCGGAGCCGCCCTTGCTGGTAGGCGACATATCCGCCCGAGTGCACGATCACGATGTTCAGGTCGGGGTGCCGGTCGAGCAGGCCGGACATGATCAGCCGTTCGGCCGCGATCGTCGTCTCGTACATGTTCCCGATCACGTTCTGCAGATGGAATCCGGGGTAACCCGGGTGCGGGTGCTGGTAGGCCGGGTGGATCATCACCGGGAGCCCGAGCTCCTCGGCCGCAGCCCAGAACGGCTCGAAGCCAGGCTCGTCGAGGCGTGCCGCACCGGTGCTCGTCCCGATCTCGACTCCGATGCAACCCGCGCGCATCTGCTCGGCGAGCATGTCCGCCGCGCGCGCGGGATCCTGGAGCGGCACGCTGGCCATCCACCAGAGCCGGTCCGGGCGCTTCGCGCACATCGCCCGCAGCCCCTCGTTGACGACGTCCGCGAGGGCGGCTCCTGCCCCCGCTTCGGCCTCGTAGTAGAAGAACGGCGGATCGATCGAGATCACGGCTCCGTCGAGATCGTGGGCCTCGAGATTCGCCACCTTTGCGTCGGCGTCGTAGAACTCGGGCTCGAGCTGGTACTCGCCCTCGGCACCCCCGCTCATATGATGGTCGGAGGTGATCTCGATCCCGTAGCTCGGCTCCGAGGCGAAGAACTCGAGGAGCGTCTCCGGGGTCGCGTGGTTGTGGACGTCGATCTTCATTCCGGCCTCCGATAGTAGGGCGTGCGGCGAGCGCGACGGATGATCATCCGATCAGGACTGAACATGCCCCGGCTCGAGGACGACCTCTTCCCAGGTGCCCTCCGAGGGCGGCCCGGCGGAGGCGAGCACTCTCGGCGGCACGCGGTGCTCGGCGACGGCGGCCCACAGCGTGTAGCCGTCGCCGCCTCCGCCTCCGACCTTCGCCACCGGCACGGTGCGGTCGGAGAGGATCGCGCACAGGTCGCGGTCCGAGGTTGCGCCCGCGAGTGCCACGCCCATGAAGGCGTCGCGCGCGATCGAGCTGCTGCTCGCGCCCGGATCGCTCCTTCGGCTACCCGCGACAGGGTGGTTGGCGTGCCACACGGCTGGGCCGTCGGTGCGCGCCTCGACGACGGAGCTCGCGGAGCACTCGAGCGAGACGATGCCCTCGGGGCTCCCGAGAAGGTAGTGCTGGCCGGAGGCGTGCGGCACCTCGCGCACGAAGTGGGCGGCAGCCTCGAGGGAGGGGCTGCCGAGCAGGTGGGCGACGACGCACGACACCGGCACGCCGCTCGGCGAGGACATGAGCTGGTAGAGCGCGTTGCACCACACGGAGACGCCGGCGCTGTTGATCCCGCAGAGCGCCGGCGTGCCGGCGACCGTGAAGGCCAACGTGCCCATGCCGGCCTCGTCGACGGCCCGCACCGCCACGCGGAGCCCGGCGAACCACGCGGGAGTGTCCATCGTCTGGCCCGAGATCGGCGCCGCGGCCGCAACGCGCACGCCGAGGCTGCTGCAGTGCGCGGCCCCGTCGAAGACGCGGAGCTCGTCTGCGAGGTTGAGCTCGAAGATCGCCTCGAAGCCGGTGTTCGCACCCTCGGCGATCCCGCGCATCTCCTCGACGACGGCCGGGGTCCAGCGCTCGGCGGCCCCGAGATAGGCGGCCCGGCGCGCCGCGTCCCCCGTGCCGGGGGTCAAGCCCGTGTGCGCGGTCCAGAGCTCGCGGGCGAGCTCGATCTTCTCGCGGAGCGCCTCTCCGTGCGCGCGGCCGCGCTCGTGGGGGGAGCCGGTGACGTCGAGGAGCGGCAGCATGGAGGCTACGACGGTTCGCGCGCGGAGCGAGCAGCCGAGACGACGGCGCGGCGGATCCCCTCGTACCCCGTGCAGCGGCAGAGGTTCGACGTCAGAAGCTCCCGCAGGCGTTCGCCGTCGTCGGCGACACCGGGGTCGGTCTCGAGGGCGGCGTGTGCGAGCATCAGGAACCCCGGCGTGCAGAAGCCGCACTGGAGGGCGTTCTCCCGAGCGAACGCTTCCTGCAGCGGATGGAGGCTGCCGTCGGCCCCGGCCAGTCCCTCGACCGTGACGACCGACTCCCCCTCGCACTGGACCGCGAGCAGCAGGCACGAGCGGACGGCGTCGCCGCCGACGACGACGGTGCACGCGCCGCACACGCCGTGCTCGCAGGCGAGATGCGTGCCGGTGAGGCCGAGATCCTCGCGCAGGGCGTCAGCGAGCGTGCGGCGCGGCTCGACCGTGAGGGTGACGCGCGCGCCGTTCACCGTGAGGTCGACGTCCATCATCGGCCCGCGTCCCCGGCAGCCTGCTCGAGCGCGCGACGGACGACGACCTCGACCACGTGGCGCCGGTACTCGCTGCTGCAGTGCGGCTCGCTCACCGGCCGGGACTCCTGCGCGGCGGCCGCCGCCGCCCGCGTGAACGAGTCGCCGCCCGCGGCCTCGCCGGTGAGCACCTGCTCGGCGCCGTGCGCCCGAAGGGGCCGGTCGGCGGCGCCGGCCAGGCCGATCCGCGCCGAGCGCACGGCGCCGCCGTCGATCTCGAGCACGGCGAGCGCGGCGACCACCGCGAAGCTCGCCTCGGTCCGCCGGTATTCCTCGAACCCGATGCCGGCCTGCGATGGCAGCGCCGGAAACGCGGCGTCGACGATCAGCTCGTCCGGCCGCCGCACCGTCGAGAAGGCGCCGTCGAAGAACGACTCCGCCGGAACCGCGCGTGACCCGCCGGTGGAGGCGAGCGTCACCTCGGCGCCGAGAGCGACCGCGGCCGCGGGCCACTCCGCCGCCGGGTGGGCGTAGGCGAGGCTCCCGACCATCGTTCCGCGGGTGCGGATCGGCGGGTGCGCGACGAAGTGGCTGATGCGGGAGAGCAGCCGCCCGAGAGGGTCGCCGGCAGGCTCGATAGCGAAGCGCGCGTGCCGTGTGAGCGCCCCCACGCGCAGCGCGCCGCTTGCGAGCTCGAGCGTGTCGAGCTCGGCGACCGCGTTGATGTCGACGAGGATCGCCGGGCGGATGCGGCGGAAGTTGAGCTCGAGGACGAGGCTCTGGCCGCCGGCGAGGACCCGGGCCCGGTCTCCGTGCTCGGCGAGGAGAGCGATCGTGTCCGCCACCGTCGAGGGCCGGACATAGTCGAATGCGGGAGGCTTCACCGCCGAGCCGTGGCCGTTCCGGTCAGGTGCCGAGCTCCGGCGCCGCGGACACCGGGTTCGAGAGCGTACCGATCCCCTCGACCTCGACCTCGACGACGTCTCCCGGCTTCAGCGCGATCTTGGGGTCGCGGAAGAACCCGACGCCGGGCGGGGTGCCGGTGAGGATGACGTCACCGGGCTCGAGCGTCATCACGGCGGAGATGGCCGAGACGAGCGTCGGCAGGTCGAAGATAAGGTCGCTCGTCCTCGCGTCCTGGAGCGTCTCGCCGTTGACGCGCTGGATCACCCGGAGGTCACCGGGATTCGGGACCTCGCGCGCCGGAACGATCTCGGAGAGCAGCGGGCAGAACGTGTCGAATCCCTTCCCGCGGAAC
>DASZLW010000170.1:0-16661 GCA_035552175.1 Gaiellaceae bacterium
CGTGCACGAGGCGTTCGAGATGATGTGGTGCTGCTCCGGGTCGTAGCGGTCGTCGTTGACGCCGAGCGCCAGCGTGATGTCCGGGTTCGTCGCGGGAGCCGAGATCACGACCTTCTTCGCGCCGGCGTCGAGATGCTTCTGCGCACCCTCGCGCGTGGTGAAGAAGCCCGTGGACTCGACGACGATGTCGACGTCGAGATCGCGCCACGGCATCGCGGCCGGGTCGCGCTCGACGAGCAGGCGGATCTCCTGTCCGGCGGCATGCAGCACGCCGTCCTCGACGGTCACGTCGCCCTCGAGCGGGCCGAGCGTCGAGTCCCACTTCAGGAGGTGCGCCATCGTGTTCGCGTCGCCGAGGTCGTTCGCGGCGACGATGTCGAAGTCCGCATCGCGCGTCAGCGACGCGCGGAAGAAGTTGCGGCCGATTCGGCCGAATCCGTTGATTCCAACACGTGTCTTGGCCATAGGCTGCGGCACTTTAGTCAGTGCCGCGAAAATCCGCCGGGAGAACCGCTCAGCGGGCCGGAGCCGTGATCCCGTAGATCGATTCGAGCTTGCTGCGGAGGTATCGGACGTACGGCTCCGGATCGATCTTGTCGGCCCCGATCGCGCGCTGCAGCGTCTCCATCGGCGTGAACTTGCGGCCGTAGCGGTGAACGTTCTCGCGCAGCCAGTCGCGGAGGGCGCCGAACTCGCCGCGCTCGAAGTCGTCCTCGAGCCCCGGCAGGTCGACGGTGATCTTCTCCCAGAGCTGCGCCGAGATCAGGTTGCCGAGCGCGTAGGTCGGGAAATAGCCGATCGCGCCGGTCGCCCAGTGGGTGTCCTGCAGGACGCCGAGCCGGTCGTTCGGCACCTCGATCCCGAGGTAGTCGAACATCCGCCCGTTCCACTCCTCCGGCAGCCGCGCGAGGTCGAACGACCCGTCGAGCAGCTCCTGCTCGAGCTCGAAGCGGAGGATGATGTGCAGGTTGTAGGTCGCCTCGTCGGCCTCGACCCGGATGAGCGAGGGCTCGACGGCGTTGATCTCGCGGTACCACCGTTCTGCGTCGTAGTCCGCGAGCGCCTCCGGGAACGTCTCCTGCAGCCGCGGGAAGAAGAACCGCCATGCCGGCAGCGAGCGGCCGACGAGGTTCTCCCACATCCGGCTCTGAGACTCGTGGAGCCCGAGCGAGGTGCCGGTGCCAAGCGGCGAGCGCTCGAGAGCCGGATCGATCTGGTGCTCGTAGAGGCCGTGCCCCGTCTCGTGCATGGTCGCGAACAGACCGTCGAGGTTGGAGTCGAAATAGCGCGTGGTGATCCGGATGTCCTGCATCCCGATGTTGCTCGCGAACGGATGGACGGTCGGATCGAGCCGCCACGCGTCGTCGTCGAACCCGAACCGGCGCACCACCTCGAGCTCGAACCGCCGCTGCAGCTCGCGGGGGAACGCACGATCCTTCGGCGGCTCCGGAAGCTCCGAGCCCGCGACGAGCTTGACGAGGGGCGCCTGGTGCTCCTTGAGGTAGCCGAACAGCGTCCGCACCTCGGCGGAGGTCATGCCGCGCTCGAAGTCGTCGAGCACCGCGTCGTACGGCTCGGCGTAGTCGCCGTCGAAGCAGGCGATGTACTGCCGCCGGAGCTCGACGTTCTCCCGCAGCGCCGGCAGGAACGCCGCGAAATCGTCGTTCTTCCGTGCATCGACCCAGACCGGGAGCGCCAGCGAGGAGGCCCGCGACATCGCCGCCCGGAGGTCCGACGGAACCTTGCACGCCTTCTCCCAGTCGTGGCGGGTCACCCGCACGAGGCTCGCCTCGAACGAGTCGTAGTCGTGCTGCTCCTCGAACGGGCGGAGCTCGTCGAGCAGCCGCCCGATCTCCGGTGAGGTGAACTTCTCGTGCGTCACCCGACGGAGCGTCGCGAGCTGCTCCGCGCGCACCGCCGCTCCCCGCCGCGGCATCATCACCTGCTGGTCCCATCCGAGGAGCGCCGCGACCCGCCCGAGATCGTTGATCTCGGCCAGCCGGTTGCGCAGATCCTCGAACGCGGCGCTCACTTCGTCCCAACCTATCGCACCGGGCTCACCAGCCCGTCCGAAGCATGGACGAGGCCCACGGATGGCGAGCAAATATCAGTTGCAAATGGGCTGGAATCGGACGCCGAGTGCGAGATACTGGGCCCGCGGAGGGACAAGCTCGGCGGCGCCGGATCCAGACCCCGTCCGGTACCACAGCCGAGCCTGGACAGACCAAAGGGGGAGTTCGTCCTCGGAGCTCCCCCTCCTCCGCTTTTTCCTCACGAAGCGCCCTTCTCGCTGTGCTCGAAGTACTTCGTACGGTGGAAGGCGCTTTCTCGGTCGACGTTTGTTGGTCGGCGCCGGAGCAAGTCCGGCACCTCCGCGGTCAGCGGTCGCGGCGTCACGCCGCCGGATGCGATACCAGCGACTCCGCCAGGCGGTTCAACGTCGACATCCTGTTGTGCGCCGCTGCCTTCGTGATCGGCGGCCTGCACCTTTCCGCCAGCTCCGAGAGGGAGTCGGACGGATGTCTCAGCCGCAGCGTCGCGATCTCGTTCAGCTTTCTCGGGAGCGCCTCCACGTCGAGTCGCTTGATCGCCTCGAGCTGCTGCTGGGCCGCGCGAACCGTTCGCTTCACGTTTGCCTCGTCGGCGTTGGCGAGCCGGTTGGCGTCCGACTTCGTCGCAGCGACGACGGCATGCTCGTCGAGGCGCAGCGCCGACTCGCTCGCGCCCGCGAGCGCGAGGAGGTCGGCGATCGGCTCGCCCGCCTTCGCGTAGGCGGCCGCGTGAGAGGCGCGGACGAGCGTCTTCAGCTCCACCCCCTCCTTCGCCGCGATCGCCGCAAGGAGCTCGGCCCCCTCGATGTCCGTCGTCCGCAGCTCGACGTGCGGGTTCCGCGGGCCCGAGATCGAGCCGGCGCCGAGGAGCGCGCCGCGCAGGTAGGCCCCGCGGCAGCACGCGCGGCCGACGACTCGTTTGGGCGGATGCGCGAGCGGCGCCCCCTTCGCGGAGAGCACGCCGGCCTCGCGAAGCGTCTCCCCCGCCTTTCGGTCGACGTCGAGATGGAGCTGGTAGCGGGTCGCGCGATCGAAGGCGCGACGCCGGTACGTCCGGATCTCGGACTGGATCCCGAAGGCCCGCAGGAGCGCGAAGGCGCGCCGTGCCGCCGCCGGGCTCGCGAGGTCGAGATGCACCGAGAGCTCCCCGTGGCCACGTAGATGCCACGCTCCGGCGGAGTGGCAGAGGGCCGAGAGCTCGGCGAGCCGGCAGCAGCGGCGGACGGGGGCGATCGAGGCGAGCTCGTCGCGGAGATCGTCAGAGAACGACATCTTCGAGCGCCAGCTGCCGTCGCTTGTACTCGACTCCGAGCGATCCGTACGATCCGATCCCGCTCGCGGCGACCACACGATGGCACGGGACGAAGGGGCTGAGGCGGTTGCGGGCGCAGAACGTCCCTGCCGCGCGCGCCGCGCCCGGACGTCCGGCCAGGGCCGCGAGCTCGCCGTAGGTGACGACCTCACCGCGCGACACCCGGCGGAGCGCTCTCGCACAGTCGCCGAAGAAGCCGTCGTCGTAATCGAGCTCGACGTCGGCGAACTCGTCCGGCTCGCCGGCGAAGAAGGCTGTCAGCCTCCGCGCGATCGGCGCCGGCTTCCCCTCCACCGGCCCGACGCCGGGATGTGGCAGCTCCGACCAGACAACGCGCGACCCCTCGAGCCAGAGCTCGCCGACGCCGAAGCCGGGAGCGTCGTATCGCACGTGCGTCGGCCTCATCGGTTGATGTTGTACCGTCGTGGCACCATGGCTCGCCGCAGTCTGATGCGCACCTACGCCCCGCTTCTCGGCTTCGTGTACGTCCCTCTGGGCGTGCTCGCGCTCGCTCTCGGGAGCAGAGACCCGCATGCGGCGAGCGCGCTCTTCGTGGGTGCCGCCTTCGCGTTCCTCTGGTTCCTCGGGAGCCTGCACGCGCGGATCATCCGCTTCGATCCCGAAGGTTTCTTCGCGAGCATCGTCGTGCTCGGCGGGGCCTCGCTGCTCGCGCTCCAGGCCGCCGCCCTCGCGGCGCGGAACACCGAGGTGGCCGCACCCGGCGCCGCGTGCGCCGCGACGGTGATCATCGGCTCATCGCTCGCCGCACTGAACGCGCGCAAGGTGAGCCGGTGGTTCGGGCGCATCGGGATCGCGGGAGGCATCGCAGTCCTGCTCGTCGGCGTCTCCGAGGCTGCTGCGAACTGGACCTTCGTCGGCTCGACCTTCTGGGCCTCGTCGCTCGGGTTCATGATCTGGGTCCTGACGACCGCGACCTACCTGGTGAAAGAGGGCGCCCCCGGCCCGTCCCCGACCCCGAACGGAGGCCACGCGTGAGCTCTCACGGCTTCTTCAAGGTTCCGCCGGCACGCAACGAGCCCGTCCGGGACTTCGCGCCCGGCAGCCCCGAGCGGGCATCGCTTCGGCTTCGCCTCGAGCAGATGCAGGGCGAGCGCATCCAGGCACCGCTCGTGATCGGCGGGAAGGATGTCGAGACCGGGAAGACGAAGCCGGCCGTGATGCCGCACGACCGCGAGCACGTGCTCGCCGACGTGCAGCAGGGCGGCGCCGCCGAGGTCGCGAAGGCGATCGAGGCGGCAGGGAAGGCCTCGAAGGACTGGTCCCGCTGGCCGTGGGAGGAGCGCGCAGCGGTGTTCCTCCGCGCCGCCGACCTGCTCGCGGGGCCGTGGCGGGACACGCTCGACGCCGCGACGATGCTCGGTCAGTCGAAGACGGCGCACCAGGCCGAGATCGATGCCGCGTGCGAGCTCGTCGACTTCCTGCGCTTCAACGTCGAGTTCATGACGCGGATCTACTCCGAGCAGCCGATCTCGGGGGCCGGCGTCTGGAACAAGCTCGAGTACCGGCCCCTCGAGGGCTTCGTCTTTGCCGTCTCCCCGTTCAACTTCACGGCGATCGCCGGGAACCTGACGACGTCGGCGGCACTGATGGGGAACGTCGTCCTCTGGAAGCCCGCCTCGACGGCGATGCTGTCCGCCCACTACCTGATGCGCCTCTGGCAGGCCGCCGGCCTTCCGGACGGCGTGATCAACCTGGTGTACGGATCGGGTGCCGAGATCGGCGACGCGGCGCTTGCGAGCCCCGACCTCGCCGGGATCCACTTCACCGGGTCGACGGGCGTCTTCAACGGGATGTGGAAGACGGTCGGCACCGCGATGGACACCTATCGCAACTATCCGCGAATAGTCGGCGAGACCGGCGGGAAGGACTTCATCGTCGCGCATCCCTCCGCGGATCTCGACTCGCTGGCCGCCGCGATCGTGCGCGGCTCGTTCGAGTACCAGGGGCAGAAGTGCTCCGCCGCCTCGCGCGTGTACGCGCCGTCGAACCTCTGGCCCGAGCTGCGAGACCGGCTTGCCGCAGAGGTCGCGACGATCAGGATGGGCGACGTCTGCGACTTCGGGAACTTCATGGGCGCCGTCATCGACGCCGGCTCCTTCGAGACGCAGAAGGCGGCGATCGCGGAGGCGCAGGCACATGCGAAGAGCGAGGTGGTCGTCGGCGGCGGCACCGACGACTCGAAGGGCTTCTTCGTCGAGCCGACGGTGATCGAGACGAGAGACCCGGAGTTCCGGCTGCTCCGCGACGAGCTCTTCGGGCCCGTGGTGACGACGTACGTCTACGACGAGAGGAAGTGGGGCGACACGCTCGACCTGATCGACTCGTCGGCGCCCTACGGGCTCACCGGGGCGGTCTTCTCGGAGGATCGCGCCGCGGTGCAGGAGGCCTCGGACCGGCTCCGGTACGCGGCGGGCAACTTCTACGTCAACGACAAGCCGACCGGCGCGGTCGTCGGCCAGCAGCCGTTCGGCGGCTCGCGGGCGTCGGGGACGAACGACAAGGCGGGGTCGATCTGGAACCTGATCCGCTGGGTCACCCCGCGCACCGTCAAGGATCAGTTCGTCTCGGCACGCGACTACCGCTACCCGTTCCTGAACGAGTAGTCGAGCGCCGTCGGGCGGAGCGGCGAGACCCGCGCCTACGCGACGTCGAAGATCCAGGCGACCGCGGTTCCGGCCGTCGCCGTGCGTGCGTAGCCGACCGCCACGTGCGGGCCCGGCTTCAGCTTGCGGGCGGGGGCGCCGTAGATCGTGCCGCTCGTCGGTGAGCCGCCGCCCTTCTCGAGCAGCTCGGTTCCGTCGACCCAGATCGCGGACTCCACGAAGGGCTTCGTCGCGGTGAACTCGATCGCAACCTGCGGCAGGATCGGCGCCTTCGCACCCGGCTGCGGGCCGAGGATCTTCAGCTTCACCTTGCCCGACTCGTCGGCGCGCCAGTGGTTGCCGACGAGCTCGAACGGCACCGCGTGCGCGTGGCCCGGGGAGAGCGACTCGACGACCGCCCAGCTGCTCCCCTGGTAGAGCGTGCGGACGATGCCGGCGAGCGAGGGCTGCTGCAGGATCAGCGCCTGCATCGCGGCGGCCGGATCCGGCACGGCCGCCGTCGTGGCGGTCGTCGTGGCCTTCGGGGCGCCGCCGCACCCGGCGAGCACGGCAACCGCGAGGACGACGCAGATGCGCCTCACCGCGCCGACCCCCTGGCCTCGACGCTCTCGAGCGCCCGTCTGATCTCCGCGTCCTGCGGATCGCCGGGTGCCAGCCGCAGGTACGCCGTCCACGCCGCGATGATCTCGCCCGGATCGCCTCCGTGGTCGTTCAGGATCGCGCCGAGGTCCTTGTACGGCTCGCCGTAGCTCGGATCGAGGCGGATCGCCGTGCGGAACATCTTCTCGGCCAGGGGGATCTGGGCGCTCGCGCCGTCGGTCTCGAGGGCGTATCCGACGTCGAAGGCGGCCACCGCGTAGTCGCCCGCGATCTGGGTCTCCCACGAGGAGGCCGGATACGAGCCGGTCGGGTAGCGGAGGCTCGCGAAGCGATCCGCGTTGGCGGCGAGGAAGGCGTACGGGTCTTTCACGCTCCCCTTTGCTACCAGTCGACGGGCGAGCCCCTCGGCGATGAAGTCGAACGGCTTCCCGAACTTCTTCTCCTGCTGGACGCCGACGTAGTAGACGGGGCGGTTCGGGATGTTGTCCTGGACGAACGTGTTCAGCGACGTCGTCTCGCCCCCGTCGTAGGCGGTGAACGGGATCAGCAGGCGCGGGTGCGCCCGCCGGACCTGGTCGACGTACGTCGAGAGCTTGAGGAGCTCCGAGTCGACCGCGATCACGTCCGGCCGGAAATGGTCGACGTTCTGCGCGTACGTGACGCTCGTCTCGTTCTCGTCGCCGCGCATGATGAGCAGGGAGTCCGTCGGGAGCGGGCCGAGAAGATCCTCCGCGTAGGCGAGAGCGACACTGTCGCCGCTGCGATCCTCGGACGAGTAGTGGTCGACCGCCGCGGCTCCCGGAACGATGAGGAGCGCCGTCGCGGCGGCGATGCCCGCCAGACCCGGCCGCGCAGCCGGCAGCCTGAGCGAGGACGCCCGCTCGATCAGCCACCAGGCGCCGAGCCCGGCCATGACCGCGAGCGGGATGCTCGGGAGGACGTAGAACCGCGCAACGATCCCCTCCGCCAGTGCATCCGGGAACCCGGTCCTCGTGTAGGCCATGAAGGCGGGGCCGGAGACGAGGAACGCGATGACGATCGCGACGCCTTCGGCTCGGTGGTTCTTCCAGGCCCACCACAGCCCCGCAACCGCGAGGGCGAGACCGACGTAGACGAAGCCGTTCGCGAGGCTCGAGAAGAGGAGGCTCAGATTGTGGCCGACCGCGCCCGGCTCCCCGCCGGCCGTGAGCGATGTCGTCCCGTAGCTCTTCCGGAGCACGTCGGCGCCGAAGCGGTGGAACGACGACGGGTCGCCCCAGTTCATCACGGGATGCGCGGAGGCCGCGAGAGGGAGGTAGAGGTACGGGAGGAGCCCGGCGGCGAGCGCCACGAGACCCAGCGCGAGGTCGCGGGCGCGCGGGACGGCGCGCGCCCGGGCGAGCGCTGCCCCGCCGCGCCAGGCGAGCACGGCGAACGCAGGGATCAGGAGCACGATCGTCTGCTGGTTGCAGAGCGCCAGGCCGAGCACGAACATGAACCCCCAGAGCAGCCGGATCCGCTCGGGCCGCCTGCTCCACGCAAGCGCGATCACGAGCAGGAGGGCGGCGAAGAGGTTGTTCAGCGCGAAGACCTCCGCCACGACCGAGTACGCCCAGAAGAGGCTCGAGAACGCGAGCAGGAGCGAACCGGTGGCCGCCGCCGCGTACGAGAGCCGCCGGTTCGCCGCCGTGGATGCCCGCGGTGCGATCGACCCGTGGACGATCGTGAAGACGAGGCCGACGGCGACCGCGTCGAAGAGCGCCGAGAGCATGTTCATCCAGAACGCGGCCGATCCTCCCGGAAGCCGCGTCGCCAGGTAGCCGAGCATCGTGTAGAGCGGGTAGCCGGGCGGATGCGGCACACCGAGCACGTAGGCGGACGTGATCAGGTCGCCGGAATCGCCGCCGGGGAGCGAGTGGTCGACCGTCAGCGCATAGACGACGAAAGCGACGAGCGCGACGATGCCGGCACCGATCGCCGCGCCGCGATCGGCCGGTGCAGCATCCGGGAGCGCCTCCGCCGTGCGACGGTCGCGCGGAGCGACTGCGGTCGGCGCATGGCTCCGTCCCCGAACCGCCGGCTCGGGCTTCGCCAGGGGCTTGGCCGCGGGTGCCAGGGCGTGAGCAGCCACGGCGCGCCGCGTTCCGGATCGCTTGCGCTTGTTGGCCATCGTTCTTCTCGGAGTCGGACGCTGGGAGCTACGCCCGCCCGGCGCGGTGGAGTTGAGCGTAGATGCGCCGCGCGGTCTTCGCCGGCATTCCGGGCACCCCTTCGAGCTCCTCCGCGGTCGCGTCGAGCAACCGCTCCGCCGAGCCGAAATGCCGCAGCAGCGCCCGCCTCCGCACCGGGCCGACTCCTTCGAGCTGGTCGAACATCGACTCGCGCGAGGCCGAGTCGCGCCGCTGGCGATGGAACGTGATCGCGAAGCGGTGCGCCTCGTCGCGGATCCGCCGCAAGAGCTGCAGCCCGGGCGAATGGTCGGGCAGGAGCACGGAGTCCGGACGGTCCGGGAGGAACACCTCCTCGATGCGCTTCGCGAGCGAGATCACCGCGACTCGGGGAAGGTCGTAGGCCTGCATCGCACCGAGCGCGGCCGCGAGCTGGCCCTTGCCGCCGTCGATCACGACGAGGTTCGGAGTCGAGGCGAACGACTCGTCGTACTCCTCGGCACCGACGCCCGCCGCGAGCCGGCTGAAACGGCGGGCTATCACCTCGGCCATCGCCGCGAAGTCGTCCTGCCCGGCCTGCTCGCGGATCCCGAACTTGCGGTAGTGGGCCTTCTTCGCCACCCCGTCCTCGAAGACGACCATCGAGCCGACGATCTCGCGCCCCTGGATGTTCGAGATGTCGAAGCACTCGATCCGGATCGGGAGCGACTCGAGGTTCAGGACCTCGCGGAGCTCCTCGAGCGCCTCGACACGCCGGAGCCGCTTCGTCTCGGCGACGAACGTCTCCGACGTGAGGGCAAGCTCGGCGTTGTGCTGGGCGAGCTCCTGGAGGCGCCGTTTTTCACCGCGCTCGGGCGCGCGCACCTCGACACGCGAGCCGCGTACCTCGGTGAGGAACGCCTCGAGCGTGCCGAGCTCACCCAGGCCGCGGGGCACGAGGATCTGCGGCGGCAACGAGGACGCGGCGCCGTAGTACTCGATGCAGAAGCTCTCGAGCACCTCGAGCGGGTCGGCGCCGGCTGCGTTCTCGAGGTGGAACGAGTAGCGGTCGACCATCCGTCCCTGGCGGAGAGGGAACACCTGAACGGCGGCGCGATCCGGCCCGACCGCGACACCGAGCACGTCGATCGTCCCGATCGAGGCGCGCTCGACGGTCTGGCGCTCGGCGAGCCGCTCGACGGCGTGCAAACGGTTGCGGTAGCGAGCGGCGTCCTCGAACCGCTCGTCGGCGGCGGCCTCGCGCATCTGGCTCGTGAGCTCGTCGCGGATCGGCCGGTCGTTCCCGGAGAGGAACTCGACCACCCCGTCGATCACGCTGCGGTAGGCCTCCTTCGACACGTACCCGACGCAGGGGGCGAGGCAACGCTCGATGTGGTAGTCGAGGCAGGGAACACCGCTGTGGCGGCCGGGCTTCGGCCCCTCGCACGGCCGGTACCGGAAGACGCGGTTCAGGACGTCGAGCGTCTCGCGCACGCTCTTCGCGTTCGCGTACGGCCCGAAGTACTGGACGCCGCGCCGGTGTCGCTTGCGCGTGAACATGACGCGCGGGTACTCGTCCTCGAGCGTCACGGCGATGTACGGAAAGGACTTGTCGTCGCGGAGCCGGACGTTGAACGGGGGGCGGTGGCGCTTGACGAGGTTCTGCTCGAGGTGGAGGGCCTCGACCTCGGTGCCCGTGACGATCGTCTCGACGCGCGTGACGCGCGCGACGAGCGTGTCGATCCCGGGCCGGTTGTCGCTACGGGACGCCTGGAAGTACTGGCGGACGCGCGGGCGCAACGACTTGGCCTTGCCGACGTACAGCACCTCGTCCGCGTCGTCCCGGAAGAGGTAGACGCCGGGGCCCGCCGGCAGGCGCTTCAGCTCGGCAGTGACCCTTTCGGATGGCATTGACTGAGCGTACCGCCGCCTCGCCGGGTCACCTCGCCGGCAGGTGAGGCGGTGCAACGTGCGCCACACCACCGATCCTCCGCCGACCTTCGCGACCGTGCGGGCACCGCGACCGCGCAGGCACCGCGACTGTGCAGGCACCGCGACCCTGCAGGCACCGGGACCGCGCCGGCACCGGCTCTCGCGGACGCGCCCCCGGCTTGGGGGCGCGCGAGCCCCTTCTGGAACGCTATCCCGAAAGGTGTCACGTGTCTGTGCCGGTTCTGTGACATGGGCGTCAAACGTTGTCCCCACCCGGCCCCGACGCACACTGCCGCGACGAGCCGTGCCGGCCCGTGAACCGGATCCCGGTTCGTGATGGAATGCTCGGCGATGCGGTGGTTGGCGTTCGGCGGGGGCGTCCTGCTCGCGGCGGGTCTCGCCGCGGCACTGCTGCTCGGCGGCCACGCCCGCCACCGGAGCCTGATGGTCGGCGGCGTGGAGGATGCGGCGAAGTGGGCGGACCCCGGCGGCAACATGGCACTCGCGACCCGCGCCGGCTTCCAGACGATCGTGCTCAGCTCCGTCTGGCAGCGCCCGCTCACGGCGCCGACGACGACCGAGCTCGACGCTCTCGGCCGGGCGATCGACGCCGCGGAGCCGGACGGGATCGAGCCCATCGTCGCCGTCTACTCCTTCGGTGCGAGCACCCCGCTCACGGGCCGCGACCGGGCGGAGTTCACCTCCTACGCACTCGCGATCCTTCGCGCGTTCCCCGAGCTCCGCACGATCAGCATCGGGAACGAGCCGAACTCGAACGACTTCTGGCGCCCGCAGTTCGGGCCCGACGGCACGGACGTCGCGGCCGGCTCCTACTTCCGGCTGCTCGAGACCGCGTACACGGCGATCAAGCAGGCCGACCCGCACGTCACCGTGATCGGCGGCTCGCTTGCAGCCCGCGGGGGCGACCGCGCGGGGGCGCGCCGGCCGTCGCATTCGCCGACGACGTTCATCGCCGACCTCGGCTCGGCCTTCCGCGGGAGCCGCCTCGCCCACGTTCCCCTCGATCTCTTCTCGCTCCACCCCTACCCCGTGAACTCGTCGGTCCCGCCGACGGTCGCCGACCCGCGTTCGACCTCGATCGGGATCGCCGACTACCCGAAGCTCGTCCGGCTGCTCCGGGAGGCGTTCGGGACTCCGCCGCCGATCGTGTACGGCGAGTACGGGATCGAGACCCGGATCCCTCACCGCGACCTCGCTCTCTACTCCGGGAGCCGGGCACCGTCGATCAAGCCTGTCTCCGAGGTCCGGCAGGCCGACGACTACGTGGCGGCGATCCGCCTCGCAGCCTGCCAGCCCCTCGTGCGGATGCTGATCTTCTTCCACGTCACCGACGAATCGGCGTTCGCGGGCCTGCAGACCGGGCTCTTCTACCCGAACGGACGACCCAAGGAGAGCCTTGCGCGTGTCGCCGGAGAGGCGCAAGCCGCCGAGGCCGGCCGGCTGCACTGCGGGACGTAGAGCCGTACGATGCGACGATGAGCGCGCTCGCGTCCCGGAAGCTTGCCGGCATCTCCTCCAAGGCCTACCAGCATCCGGCCGACCGGGCGGCGACCGCGGCGCTCCAATCGATCCCCGGGATCGACGGGCTGATGAGGAAGCTCATCGAGATGCGCTACGAGCGCGCACTCCGGCAGGGCCTGATGTCGAATGCGGTCCGCGTCGGGCCCACCCAGCTCCCGGCGATCTGGTCGGCGTGGGAGGACGTCGTCTCGACGCTCGACCTTGCCGGCTCCTACCAGCTGTACGTCACCCAGGACCCGATCACGAACGCAGCCGCCGTGGGCTCGAAAGAGCCGATCGTGGTCATGAACTCCTCCGCGATCTCGCTCCTCGACGAGCACGAGCTGAAGACCGTCCTCGCCCACGAGGCGGGGCACATCCATTCGGATCACGTCCTCTACTGGACGACCCTGATGATCCTGCTGCAGCTCGCCCCGCTCGGCCGCGCCCCCTCGATCGCGAGCCTCCCGGTCGTCGCGGTGCGGACGGCGCTTCTCGAGTGGTCTCGCGCCGCGGAGCTCTCGTGTGACCGCGCTGCGACACTCGTCAACCGCGATCCCGTCGTGACCTCACGCACGCTCATGGTGATGGCCTCCGGGCTTCCCTCGAAAGACCTCGACGTGAACGCGTTCCTCCGGCAGGCGCAGGATTACGACGACTGGGAATCCGGCTGGGACCGCCTCCGCCGCCAGTTCACCGAGCTCAACCTCACCCACTCATCCCCGGTCCGCCGCGTCGCCGAGCTCATGGCATGGGTGCGGTCCGGCGACTACGACCGGATCGTCGGCGGCGACTACCGCAAGCGCGAGGAGCCGCCCGATGTCGGAGCGGAGGCCGACGCCGCGGTCCGGCACTACCGCGCTCGCTTCGAGCGCATCTTCGCCGACACCGACGAGAACCTCTCGAAGGTGATGGACCGCGTGAGCGACTGGGTGCAGGGGAAGCGCTCGTAGCGGCACGGCTTCCCCGCAGGAGCGCGAAAACGACCAGCTAGAATGGAGCGGATGGCCGCCGAGCACGCCACCGAGCCTGCCACCGATTACTCGGTCGGACAGTACGTCACGTACACGTTCTTCAAGGCGCGCCCCGAGTGGCGGCGGCTGCCGATCGACGAGCGCGAGGCGTGCAAGGATGCGTTCGCGGAAACGGTCGAGGAGTTCGCGTCCCGGTTCGCGACGCTGAACACGTACTCGACGACCGGCGTCCGGCCGGACTGCGACTTCTTCCTCTGGAAGATCACCGACCGGTACGAGGATCTCGGCGAGTTCGGAGCGGCACTCAACGCGACCCCGCTCGCCGGCTGGGTCGACGTGACCTACAACTACCTCGCGACGACGAAGGCCTCGCAGTACACGATGGCGCGGAAGCCGCGGAAGATCATCCCGAAGGGCTCGCCGTACCTCGTCGTCTACCCGTTCGTGAAGATCCGGCCCTGGTACTTCCTGCCCGAGGAGGATCGCCAACGCGCGATGAACGAGCACATGCGGATCGGGCACGAGTTCACGACGATCGACAACCACACGACCTACTCGTTCGGGATCGACGACCAGGAGTTCATGACGGTCTTCGAATGCCACGAGCCCGCCGACTTCATGCACCTGATGCTGGCGTTGCGGTCGTCCGAGGCGTCGAAGTACACCGAGAGCGACACGCCGATCTTCGTCGGACAGCTCATGGACATCCGTGCCGCGCTCGACCGGCTCGACGGCGTCGGCGCCCGCGTCGAGGCCTGAGCCGGCCCTTCCCGGCAAGCCGATGAGGGGAGCTTCCGCCGGCGTCGTTGCCGCCGCGGGCTGGGCCGCATGCGAGCCGCTTCTCGGCCGCGCCCTCCGGACGCCGTTCTCCGACGTCCGCATGCTCGGTCGCCTGACGGGCCCCGAGCGCGGCTGGCGGGCAAGGGGGCTCGCCGTCCATCTCGCGAACGGCGCGGTCTTCGGGTGGGCCTTCGAGCGGCTCGCGGGAGGCGGGATCCGCCGCGGCGTCGTGGTCGCGCAAGCCGAGAACGCGGCCTTCTGGCCGATGATGTTCGCGGTCGACCGGCTCCACGCGGATCGTCGCGCCGGGACGTGGCCGCCGATCGCGACGAATCCGCGGACGATCGGATACGAGCTCGTGAGTCACACGATCTTCGGCGCGATCCTCGGCGCCCTGACGGCCCGATGAGCCCGTCGAAGCCCGGCGACCAGCCTCGCACCGACGAGGAGAGGCCGCCGATCTGCCCGAGGTGCGGCGTGACGATGGTGCCCGCCGAGCTCAGTGCAGGGCGCCGCCGGGACGCCGTCTGGATCTGCCTGGAGTGCGAGGAGAACGGCGAGCCCGACGAGTAGCCGGCGACTCAGCTGTAGCGGTGCTGCTCGCGCCACGTCCGGACGGCGACGTAGATGCACGCGGCCGCGACGGCGAGGAACACGAGCAGGTTCCGTCCCGAGAGATGGAACCCGGTTGCGAAGTACCAGCCGAAGTCGACGAGGAAGAGCGCGACCGCCGCATAGAACACCCGCTGCTGCAGGACCGGCCACATGCTGATCTCGCGGCGGCCGAAATCGCGCCACAGCAGGTACGCAGCGACCGCGATCGCGATGTAGAACGCGACCCCGGTGAGAAGGCTCGCGGTCGAGAGGGCAGTCTCCTGATCGAGGCCGACGATCGCCGCGGACACGACCGCGAGCACCGCCATCCCACGCCAGAACGGAGGGATCCTCCCGAGCCGGCTCACGTTGCGGTCATGTAGGCGCGGACCCCGAGTGCGGCGGCGAGGAGCATCGCGAACCCGAACCAGAGGAGCCGGGCGCGGGGATCGGTCGGCGCGTAGAGCCAGGGCGCGAACGCGGCGAGCAGCGCGAACGTCCCGTAGGCGTAGTGGAGCCGATCGGCGGCCCGCTTGTGCTCGGCGAGCAGGATCAGGCCGAAGAACACCTGTGCGACGACGAGCGTCTGGGCGAGTGCGAGCACATGCGAGACTCCCGAGCCGGCGCCGCGACGCCGCGCGATGAACGCCGTGAGGCTCGCAGCCGCGCAGAGCGCGATCACGAGCACGGCGTTCAGGTGATGGATGGCTAGCATCGTGACGCACCCTAGCGAGAGGATGAACGTGGTCGAAGCAGGCAAGCCTGCACCGGATTTCGAGCTTCAATCGGATGAAGGCGAGGCGGTGAAGCTCTCGTCGTTCCGTGGGAGGCCGGTCGTTCTCTACTTCTATCCCAAGGACAACACGTCCGGCTGCACGACGCAGGCGTGCGGGATCCGCGATGCCTGGGCCGAGTTCGAGGCCTCCGGGGCCGTCGTCCTCGGTGTCTCGCCCGACGGTGTGGGCTCGCACGAGAAGTTCAGGGGCGACTACGGGCTCCCGTTCACGTTGCTCGCCGACCCCGACCACGCGGTGGCCGAGGCGTACGGCGTCTGGGCCGAGAAGTCCCGTTACGGCCGTACGTACATGGGCATCGTCCGCTCGACCTTCGTGATCGGGGCAGACGGGAACGTGGTCAAGGTGATGAGGAACGTCCAGCCGGCGACGCACGCCGATGACGTTCTCGCCGTCTTGGCCGCCTGAGCGGGGTCAGTCGCCGACGAGCGTGACGGTGTTCTCGCCGCGCGCGTCCCAGTAGTTCTCGCCGAGCTTCTGGGTCAGCGTCTGCTCGAGCTCCCCGGAGCGCTCCATGTCCTCGACGATGTCGGCACCGCCGACGAGCTCGCCCTTCACGAACACCTGGGGGATCGTCGGCCAGCCCGAGATCGAGGAGAGATCCTCGCGGATCTGCATGTCACGCAGGACGTCGACCGCCGTGATCGGCGCGCCGGCCCGCCGGAGCGCTCCGAGCGCGCGCTCGGAGTTGCCGCACATGATCGCCTCGGGGGTCCCCTTCATGAAGAGCGCGACGTCGGACCCGTCGATGACACTCTGGATCTTCTCGCTGTAGCTCGTCTCTCCGGTCACGGTGTCCTCGCTCACTGCGTGTCCTCGTTCACTGGGCTGTCCCTTTCGTGTTGATCCGTAGCTCGTGGATGCTGCCGTCCTTCCAGGGCTCGTCGAGCGCCGCGTAGATCAGCTTGTGCTGCTGGATGCGGCTGAGCCCGTCGAAATCGGGCGCTGTGACGCGCACTTCGAAGTGGTCGCCGCCTCCGCGGTCGATCACCTTGACCTCGTTCGCGTCCGGGAAGGCCGTCTCGAGAAGTCCCTGAAGCCTGTGCGCGCTCACCGCCAGGATGGTACCGGCTGACCCGCGGGCGAGGGCTCCCGTCGCGAACGCTGCATGCGCGACAAGCCTCGAGGGCACTCCCTCTCCGCCCTCGACCTCCATTTTGCGCCCGCATACGTCACAGGTCTGTGCCAGCATCGTTCCGGAACCGTGAAATCATCTCCACAGACAGTCCGCCGGACCGCGGCTCGCCCGAGCGGGCGACGCACGCCGGTAGACTGCTCGGATTCCAAGTGCCTGGGTTCAAGCGGATGTGGCGGAATTGGTAGACGCGCACGGTTCAGGTCCGTGTGTCCCTT